>CAYVUQ010000335.1:0-1577 GCA_964454915.1 uncultured Puniceicoccaceae bacterium | reverse complement strand
CCTCTTCGTCCTCCTTGCGGGGGCGGTGGAGGAGCATGACCACGTCGGCGTCCTGCTCGATGGCCCCGGATTCGCGCAGGTCGGACATCCTGGGCTCACGTTTCTCGCGCTCACTTTCGCGGTTGAGCTGGCTGAGCACGAGGACCGGCACCTCCAGTTCCTTGGCCATGGCCTTCATCCCCCGCGAAATCTCCGCGATCTGGTTCTCGCGGGAGGCCCGGTTGTCCATCCCTGCGACGAGCTGCAGGTAATCGACGACGATCAACCCGAGATTCTGGTGTCGGGACCTCACCCGTCGGGCTTTGGCCCGCACTTCGAGGACGTTCAGGCTGCCCTGGTCGTCCACGATCAGCGGTGCCTTTTTGATCTCCCCGGCGGCCTCCACGATAGCCTGCTGGTCGTCACGCGACGAGAATCCGTCCCGCAGCTTGTTCATGTTCACTCCGGCGCGGCTGCAGAGGATGCGCTGGGCGAGGCTTTCGGAGCTCATCTCCAGACTGAACACCAGGACCGCCCGCGGCTCGGGATTGTTCGGTCCGGCGATCGCCACATGCTCGGCGATGTTCATGGCGAAACTCGTCTTCCCCACGGAAGGCCGGGCGGCGAGCACAATCATCTCCCCGGGGTGAAACCCGAAGGTCAGCCGGTCGAGGTCCAGAAAACCCGTCCGCGTGCCGTAGCTGGTCTGCCGTTTGGACAGGATGTCGTTGATCATCTTGATCACCTTGTCCAGCGGCTTGCCGATCAGCTGGGCGGTGTCCGAGACCTGCGACTCACCGATCCGGAAAATCTCCGACTCCACCTCGGAAAGGAAGGTGGTGATGTCCTCGGCACCTTCGTAGCACTTCTCGACGGTCTGGTTGGACAGACGGATGAGCTGCCGCAGGAGCGACTTCTCCTTGACGATCCCCAGCCAGTTCGAGGCGAAGGCGGTAGAACTGACCGATTCGGAAATCTCGTTGATCGCCGCCCGCCCCCCGGTCTCGTCCAACAGTCCCATGGACTGGAGTTTCTCCTCCACGGTGATTTCGTCGATATCCCGCCCCTGGTCGTGCAAATCCAGCAACGCGGCAAAAACATTCCGGTGGGCCGGACGGAAGAAGGAATCCGCGTTGAGCTTCTCGTTGATGCAATCCGTGATGACCTCGGAGGCGTTTTCCCTCATGCAAGCGGCCAGGAGTGCGCGCTCAGCCTCGATGCTGTGGGGAACCTTGCGCCCGAGGACCTCGATATCCGGGGGTCTTTCCTCCCGCCGCCTGCGGCCCTTGCGCGGCACATCAGCCACGGTACCGCCCCCATTCCATCGCAACGCAGCCCGATTTACGGATTCTCTCGACCATCATGTCCTCTGCGATAGAGAAACGGGGTCACGGTTCCAATACAGAAAAATGCTCCCGACAGTCCGAATCGTGCTTTCTCCCTTGCGCCAAGACACTTGCGGGAAATAAAAAACTTCCCGACAGTTTCTTTCCGGCGCAGACCGGTTATCCCTTCAACCCCCAACAGCAATCAGACCATGGCCTTCCCCGTGAAATGGACCGCCGACTTCATCCAGGAAGACGGCTCGACAAAATTCC
>CAYVUQ010000334.1:0-1583 GCA_964454915.1 uncultured Puniceicoccaceae bacterium | reverse complement strand
TTTCCGCAGGCTGCGATTTTGGGAGGGTCAGCGTCCTCGCCTGACCCCGAGCCGATTGGAGCTGCCGACCACCCCGGTCGACGGAACAAGAGTCCATCCCTCAACAAAAAACAAAGAACGAAGAACCAAGAACGAAGAACAAAGAACAAAGAAACCCCTCAACCAAGAACCTCCTCCACAAACCGCCGAACCACTACAGTCTCATCATCTTGCGCCTTTGACCATTGCGACGATCGTCCCGAGCAGGATCTGAATCTCCAAAATCAGACTGGCGTATTTCAGGTAGTACAGGTCGTAGTTCAGTTTCTTCCGGGCGTCTTCGATCGAGGCACCATAGCCATAGTTGATCTGGGCCCAGCCGGTGATGCCCGGTTTCACCAAATGCCGGAAGGAGTAGTTCGGTACCTCGTCCTCGATCTCGTCGATCATCTCCGGTCGTTCCGGACGGGGGCCGATGAAGGACATGTCGCCCCGCAGGACGTTCCAGAACTGCGGCGTCTCATCGATGCGGGTCTTGCGGAGGAATCGGCCTAGAAAGGTCGTGCGCGAGTCGCCGCTCTGCGCCCACCTGGCCCCTTCCTTCTCCGCGTCGCAGCGCATGGTGCGGAACTTGTAGATGGTAAAGGGTTGGTTGTATCGGCCGCACCGGGTCTGCCGGTAGAGGACGGGGCCGCCGTCCTGCAGTTTGATGGCTAGGGCGATGAAGGGGAGGAAAGGGGTCAGGCAGATCAAACCGACCAGGCTGAGGACGACATCGGTCACCCGCTTCGCGGCAAAGAAAAAGGGATGGAAGTAGGAGGGGTCCTGCGACCAGAACCAGTGGCCGGGCAGGTTGGAGGAGAAAACCTGATAGAGTCGCCGTTCGAAGAAGTAGTTCAGGTCCATGACTCGAATCCCGCGGGCCATGCAGGTCAGCAGGCCGTCGCGCTCTTCCTCGTCCAAGTGCTCCGGGCCGTCCACCAGCACCTCGCACACGCCCAACGTTTGAAAAAACTCGGAGAGCGGCACCTCGGTCGGAGGGAGAAACCCGTCCGTTCCCTCATCTGCAAATCCTTCCCCTTCATTGCTTCGGCGGGTATTGGTAAAGCCGATAATCTTGAGCGGAAGCCGGGTTGCGTAGATGAAGCCCTGAATGCGCTGGAAATTCTTCCGGCGACCGTAGACGAGGATGGGGTAGTTCTCTCCGGCCTGAATCACCCAGACCAGCAGGCGCACCACGAGAATCCCGCCGAAGGCCAATAGCCAGTAGATGCCGGAAACAATCCGCCCGAGAAGTGCGAACTCAAAGACGGCATAGTAAGCACCGAACCCGATCAGGCCGAAGATGGGTGCGAGGGCACACAGCGCGATGATCCGTGCCCGCGAGCGGATTTGCAGGTGATTGTGCAGCCCGATGATGTGGGCCGCAAAGACGGTGAAGACCGGAAGCAAAAACCAGAAAGGGAACAAGTGCGGCTGGGGAGCTACGCCATCAAGAATCTCGCCCCGGAAGTTGGGTGCGAGCCACATGGCAAAGTGATCGCCACATAGCCGGCCGCGAAATCCGCCAGGATCAAGGTAAGCGGTCCTGCAAACGCCAGAAA
>CAYVUQ010000333.1:0-1602 GCA_964454915.1 uncultured Puniceicoccaceae bacterium | reverse complement strand
CGCCAATAGACGCCGCGCACGTATTCACGCCAGCCGAGAATCTGACGGATGAATCCCTCCGCGGCGGCCAGCGGCACCCGTCCGTCCCGAAATGCCTCTTCGGCCACACCGACCACCCGCCGCGGATTCAGAAGTTTCAGGTTCAGGGCCGCCGAGATCCTCGAGTGGTAGAGATACGGTTCACCCGTCCACATCGCATCCTGCACCTCTCCGAAATGAGCCAACCGGTGATCGACGAAGTCCCCCAGTGCCTTCTCCGCCTGCGCCGGAGTGACGGGCCAGGAGAATGATTCCAACCGTCCGGGATGGCCGGGAAATCGCTCCTCCACAAGGTCCAGCACTTCCTGCGTCATCTTGTCCGATCGCGGCAGATACGGTCTCGGGAGATCAACCGGACCTTCCTTTCCGAAGGACGAGCGATTGTCGGCATCGAAATTCCAGCGACCGCCGACCGGTTCGCCGTCTTCCATCAAGACCTCTTCCCGACGCCGCATTTCCCGGTAGAAATACTCCATCCTGAGTTCCTTCCGTCCTTCCGCCCATTCGCCAAACTCCTCCGGAGAGGAGAAAAAATGCCGATCCCGAAGCAACTCCAACTCTCCCTTCTCCGAGCGTACGGCCGTGCGCAACGATTCCAGAACCCGCCACTCTCCGGGCAAAACCATGCGCACGCGTTCCACCGGATTCGACCTCAGAAATCTCCGCAAAAGCGAGGAAAGGGTGTTGCGGTGGTCCGTTTCGTCCAACTTCGTGTAAAACACCCGCATGCCTTCCTCCCGCCGCGCCTTCGCGAAATGGCGCATCGCGGAAATGAACAGTGCGATCCGTTGCTTGTGCGACCAGACATGGGTGGACTCCTCCGGCACCTCGGCCATCCACAGCGCATCTTTTCCGTGATCGAATCCCTCCCTCCAGGCCCCCCGGGGGTCAATCTGGTCGCCCAAAACCACCACCAGGGAGCGAATGGGCCTGTCGCTCATTTCTTCACCTCCTCGAACGCAGCCAGTGCGCGCTCGCGGCCCTCTTTGTGATCAATGATCGGATACGGATAAGTCTCGCCGAGTTTAAACCCGGCGTCGGCGAGAACGCCTGAGTCCGCCTCCCATGGCTGGTGGATCACCTTCGCCGGAAGATCCGCCAGCTCCGGCACATAACGCCGAACAAACGCGCCTTCCGGGTCGAACTTCGCGCCCTGGATCATCGGGTTAAACACCCGGAAATACGGCGCGGCATCCGCCCCGCATCCGCCGGTCCACTGCCAACCGAGAGTGTTCGAAGCCAGGTCCGCATCGACCAGGCAGTCCCAAAACCAGCGAGCCCCCTCCAACCAGGAATGGAGCAGATGCTTGACCAGCAGCGATCCGGCGATCATGCGCACCCGGTTATGCATCCAGCCTTCCTCCCAAAGCTGGCGCATCCCCGCATCGACAATGGGGTAACCGGTCCGTCCCGCTTTCCACCTTTTGAGCACCTCGCCGTCATGCTCCCACGGGAATTCCGCAAACTTATCGCGCAAGGGGCGTTCGGGAGTGTGCGGAAAATGATGGAGGATATGGTAGGCAAACTCCCGCCAGCCGAGCTCGCTCAAAAATGTCCGCCCCC
>CAYVUQ010000332.1:0-1633 GCA_964454915.1 uncultured Puniceicoccaceae bacterium | reverse complement strand
GGTCCACCCGGTTCATCTTCGCTCGGTCGCTGCGGGAGGCTCCCGCCAAAAGGATGGCCGCCACGCAGAAGAGGACGACTGAACCGGGAAACGTCACCCACGTGAGGACCGGTTTTTTGATCCATCGGTGGACGACCAGCCAGTCGAGCGGCCCGATGAACAGGAGGTAGACCACGATCAGCAGGATCACCAACGAAAAAGGGATGGTCCGGACGCCGTCGAATTGGTCCAGGGCGCTGCGGAGCTGCCCGGCCAGATCATGGTAGCCGAGGTGGATCAGCCGCGTCGGGGTCCCTTCCAGTTCGGTTTCCCGATCTTGGAACCCCAGCAGTTTCATCAAGAGCTTTCCGCGATCCTTCCAGAGTGACATTGGACGTCCGGCATAGTCGCCTCCGCAGTAGAGGAGCACGCCGAACGCCCTCGGTTGGCGAACGATCAACGCGAGATCGGCCTCGGACGCTTCGATCTTCCCCGAAATATCGGCCAGAAACGGCATTTCGAGAAAGGGGGCCTCTTCGCTGCCCCGCATTTCCACGGCATCCAGACTTCCCACATATTGTTCCAACGCTCGTCCCTGTTTGAGGGAGGTCATCCGCTGGAAGCTTCCCGGCAAGAAAGGGGCCAGCGGGGCGTTTTCGTCCGAGAGGAGTGGTTCGGCGTGCTTGCCGGGCAAAAAGAGCAGTCGACCTCCCATCTCGATCCATCGCAGCAGCGCCTCGATGCGGGCATCGTCGGCGGTCAGATCGGCGTAGGCGGCGGGATTCTGCGTGGTCAATACGACCGTGTCGACGGCGTCGAGCCCCCACCAGGCGTCGGGAAATGCGCGGAGTGAATCGAGATGGGCCAGTTGCGGCCGAAGCGATTCCGGTCGCGGATCCTGAGCGATCGCCTCCTGGAGACCGAATTTCTCCTCGCCGATCACCAGATAGAGGGGACGCTGCATGGGGACGGGGTCGGAGAAGAGGGAAGACGGTGTGTCGAGTTCGTCCGCTTCGTTCTGTTTTGCGGATTCCGGTTTCGGTTCGAGCGTGAGTCGATCGAGAACGTCCTCCGCTGGCTCCTCTTCGGAGGAAGTCGATTTCAGGGTGACGGAGATCGGACCATTTTTCCTCCCTGAGAGCGTGTAGACCGTCTGATAAGGGTGTTGCGGGCGGAACGCCGTTTCTGAGTTCACTTTTTGTCGCACAAGCACGGGCGTGCCGTCGGAATCGGGAGCGGTGATCTCCAGCATCAGTGAAACATCTTGGGGAACGGGCTGCGAGAAGTGTATGCGGACGGGCGTCCAACAACCGTTCTTGTAGTAACCTCCGATGCCGACGCGGACCGCCGCGATGGACGTGGTGGGGGACGGTTCGTCGTTCGATTCCGGTTGTCCGCTTGGATCGGCGTCGGACGCCGGCGGCCTCGCGGGACTTTCCGTGGCGATGAGCTGAGCGGGAAGCGCAAGGAGCGAAATCACCGCCGAGACGACCAGTAGAGTCCGGCAACGGAAGCCGACGCCGACGCCGTCCTCGACCGCGCCCGCGAAGCCTCGAACTCGGTGTCCAAGCTCGGGACGACCGGTCGTGGAATTGGCCCGGCCTATGAAGACAAGGTCGGACGGCGCGCGATCCGGGTGGCCGACCTGGCCGAT
>CAYVUQ010000331.1:0-1636 GCA_964454915.1 uncultured Puniceicoccaceae bacterium | reverse complement strand
AAATCAGAAATGCTTATTTTCTTGGGACTCCAGAATTAAAGCCGGTTATTATTTGACCTTTGAAATAATTATGGCAAGTCCGGAATTTTGAAAAATATTGCTCACTTATTGCAGAAACTTGCTCCCCCATAAAGAATTCCCAATATCCTCGTGCATCTCTCGACAAGTCGGCGAATCAGCCTCATCTGTTCGCAGGAGCCTCAGGATCGGTGAAGCGATCTACCCGCAGACTGCCTATCATAGACGACCGTCCAGAAAGGATTGCGGCGGTGTCCGCTGGAGGTGTGAGTGCCTTTGTTCCACCAAGCGAAAATGGCTGCGTCCCATTCCTCCCGCTCACGCGGATTGAGAAAAGTGCCGCCTTTGGTGAGGTGGAGGTTGCCAGTCTGCGCCGGACGGCTACACTCCTTCTTTCGATCTTTGAAGCACGGGCGTTCGCTTGACCGCATCGCGGGCGAGAGGAAAGTCCGGACACCGCAGGGCAGGATTCCTTTCGAAAGGAAGGGCGCGACGGTTCAAGCCGTCGTGACGGACAGTGTCGCAGAAAACAAACCGCCCCCAGGGAAACCGGGGGTAAGGGTGAAAAGGTGGGGTAAGAGCCCACCGACCGGAGAGTGATCGACGGTGCAGGATAAACCCAATCCGGTGCAAGGCGAAATAGGGAACCGAGCGGCCCGCTCAACGGTTCCGGGTAACGCCGCATCCCGCTTCGGCGGGGAATTGCGCTTCGACGCAATTAGAGGAATGAACGCCGTCCGGTCTCTTTTCCAGAGGGCCCCGGGCACAGAATCCGGCTTACAGTGCTTCAAAGATCCCCTTTTTCCGCTCGGTCGTTGGTGAAATCACGACTCGCAGACGAGACCTGTCTCCTTCACGCGCTCTTCGGTAATTGGTCCCAGGTCCGACCGTCCAGATTGCGGCCCGCCAGCTTCTTGCCCGCCGCCGCCATCCGCTGGTCTTCGAAGACGAGCGTCTTTTTCTGTTCGGAGGTGAGCAGCTCAGCGGGTGCCCAGTGACCCCATTGCTTGAAATGGAAGGCCACGTCATGCCGGACACAGTCGTCCCGAAGATTGCGGACCCAATGTGGGCTCATGGGCCGGGACTTCGAACCGCTTTCTCCGCCGGCGATCACCCAGTCGACATGGCCTTTCTTGAGCCACGGCCCCAAGTCGATCCGGTCGAGCAGCGGTTCGCAGCTCAAAAAACGGACCTTGGCCGCATTTTCCGCTAGAGCGGGAACTCGCTTTTCCGCCCAATGCTGGTTTTCAACCGTCGTTCCCAGCCAGATATTGTCGGGCCATTCCGTGGAGGTCCAAGGGACCATGGAAGCGATGTTCTGGGGACGCTTGGTGAGAAGAAGCCAATCGAGATGAGGCGTCTCCCCAATTAATCTCCAAAGCCTTTCTCTTGGCCCGCGCAGATCGGACCGCCGCTCGAACACGTCCGCCATCGATGCGCAGAAGACGCGCCGTCGCTCGCCGTTTCGCTCGGCGTCCCGGTTCCAGGATATAGGCTCGGCCCAGTGACGGTCGGTGAAAAAGCGCCTCGGCGCACGCGCTCCCCACACGTCGCTGCCGGTCCGCTTCGCCCAGGCTTCCGCATAGCAGTTCTTGCAGGCGGGCGAAACCTTGGCGCA
>CAYVUQ010000330.1:0-1637 GCA_964454915.1 uncultured Puniceicoccaceae bacterium | reverse complement strand
CGGGCCATAGAAGTCGTCCACCGAGGTTCCTTCGCGGAGGAATTCCGGATGGAAAACGACATCGTAACCTTCGCCGGGTGCTTTGCCGCTGTGTTTTTCCAATAGGGGCAGGACCCGGTCGCGCATCGTTCCGGGAACCATCGTGCTGCGGTACACCAATGACAGGGGAGTGTCGCGGTTGCGGAGAAGATCACCGATCTCACGGGTGACCGCCTCGATATACGATTGGTTTAGGCTGCCGTTGGGACGGGAGGGTGTGCCGACGCAGATAATCGCCAGTTCGGCTTCGGCGAGTCCCTCTTCTGCGCTGGTGGTTGCTTGCAATCTCCCCGACTCGACTTCTTCGCGAACGAGGTCGCCGATCTTGTCTTCAACGATGGGTGCTTTCCCTTCCCGGACCTGGCGGACCTTTTCCTCCGAGACATCCACCCCGGCGACCCGGTGACCCTCGCGTGCAAAACAAGCCGAGGTGACTACCCCGACATAACCCAATCCGAATACGGTGATGTTCATAAAGCTGATGTTCCGTTCTGGTTGTTCTGATTCGCTTCAGCCTGCTGCAGTTTCGGCAGCGCGGAAGGAGGCGTCCATGGCCTCGAAAATCTCGTGGAGGGGAATCGGCGCGGCGCGCCCCTCACTCAGTGCGCCCACAACTCTCCTGAATTCCTCCTTGTGCCCCTTGTCCTGTCGCATGAGGCCCATTTTGCGGAACCCTTTGAAGCCGTAGCCGCGCAAGACGCGAAAATTGTCGAGCTGAAGCACTTTTCCCCCTGTAAAGACTTCGATTCTTTCTTTCGGAAACGATTTGTCCCCGTTGCCAAGGTAGTGGACCGAGGCAATGGAACCGTCCGTGAAGGTCAGGCTGGCGATGATACGGTCGTCGCGCCGCTCCCCTTGTTCATTCTCCCCGAACTGGACCGCATGGACATCTTTGATCGGGTGTCCGACCAGGAAACGAGCCAAATCGATGAAGTGGCAGCCCTCGGCCAGCATTCGGCCCCCTCCGGTGGCCGGATCGTGGTGCCAGTGGTCTCCGGGCAACGCTCCCGCGTTTACCATAATGCTGACTGCCCTGGGCTCCTTTGTTCCTTTGAGGAGGTCGGCCATCCGCTCTACCTGCGGGGCGAATCGCCGGTTGAATCCAACCATCAGAAAGGGATTCTCCGCCTTCTTGCAGGTATCGGCCAGTTGGTCCAGTTCGTCGCGGGTGATACACAGGGGCTTTTCCACATAAACCGCTTTTCCGGCTTCGAGTGCCTTTTGGGCGAACCGGGCGTGGGTGTTGTGTTGGGTGGCGACCACCACCAGATCGACTTGCGGATTCCCAAACACCTCATCCAGGTCTGTAGTCGAACGGGCGAAGCCGAACTTCGTTCCGTAGTGGGTTCCGGACACCCCCTGGGCCGAGGCGATGACCTCCATCCGCGCCCCGGCGTCCCGCAGTGCCGGCAGAATGAAGCGCGAGCAAAAAGCCCCGGCTCCGATCACTCCGACACCGACCTTCCCCGAAATCGCTCCCCTTGGAGCCTTCACACTCGAGGGGAGTGCCACGGTACGTGCTTCCAGAGAGGATTCGCCGCTATCCTCGCTTCCGGGATACTCCAGAACGATTCCCATTCCCTCCCCCCCGGCCACGA
>CAYVUQ010000329.1:0-1645 GCA_964454915.1 uncultured Puniceicoccaceae bacterium | reverse complement strand
AATTGACGCCCGCATGGCGGAATTCAGTAACCTTTCCGCCGCCCGCTACCGCTAAAAGACTGAAAAGAGGGGTCAACTTCCGGAGCGGGTCAAAGAAAACAGCGACCGGGCGCCCAAGGCTTTTGCCGGAAAGAAATTCTCCGATTTGGCGCACGAACCCGGAAGGATCTTCCGCACTGTCCAGTGTGAGATACTCTTCGGACGGGATGCGCTCGCTCCGGTGCGGAAGAAGCGCCTGCCCATCAATCTCAAGCTGGCTGATCCCGGTAGTCCGGCTGACCCCGTCGAGGCGCAGGAAGATATCCGACGATGCAATCTCCTGACGTTGACCCCCCAGCGCGCGGCCCGTTTTGTGGAGGAGCGCCTACCCGATAAAGGCACCCGCCTGTCCACAGAGAACCTTACCCTCTCTACTGAGGATGACCTACTTGATTTACTCGCCGTGCTCTCTTTCGACCGGGGAAATCTGGCTCGGTCCCGAAAACTGTTGCGGTGGCGCGTCCGCCCTGCGCGAGAGCGCACATACGCCTCCCCCGAGCAGATCCCTCTCGACCCGATCGGCGATGTCCACATAGAACGCTTCTCGATCGAACGGATTTAGTAAAATGACTTTCCCTTGGCCCGAACTCTGGCAAGACATTCCGGATGAAGACCGGGATGCCGTATCCGAAATTCTAACCCGCCTGCTAGCCCACGGCGCTCTTTTGGGGCACGACGGTCGTGAACGACAACTCTACCTGCTCGCCCGCAACGACCTCGAGCACAAGCTGTCCGAATATTTCGCCCCCTTGAACCTTGAAGTTTATTTTGATCCCGACGACCCCATCGTGCAGTTGCGGCCCGAAACGGGTAATTGCGGATTATCCAGCCGGTTCAACAAGGCGGAGACCCTGGTGGTTCTGTCGCTTTGGCGCCTGTATCACGATGCCCGCATGGAGCAAACCGTGAAAGGTGTATTCGTCACCGTTAAGCAGCTGTGGGAGGCATTGAAGATTCATTTTGAGGACATCGTTCCCCCCAACGAAACCCAGTTGCGCCAGATTTTGGGACGCCTGCGCGATCACCGGATGGTTCGCACGCAGCGCGCCTCCGACGATGATTCGTTCGAGGCTTCTACCATTGAAATTCTCCCCACGCTGCACCGGGCCATTCCTTTTGACGACCCCTCTGCATGGGAAGATCAATGCTCCCTGTACCGCGGTGCCGGGGAAGAGGCCGTAGTTGACGAAGCGGATGAGGAAACAGGGGGTCTATCATGAGCGAACGCATTCTGCTTACACGGATCATAGCCGTCAATTGGTACGGTTTCACGCAGATCATTGATTTGGATAAAAACACCCTGATCTCGGGTGCTTTTGGCACGGGGAAATCCGCCCTCCTCGATTTGATCCAACACGTTATGCTGGGAGAGGGATGGAAGGCGAATCGAGCGGCCAGCGGCAAAGCCAGGGGGCGCGATTTGGTCGGCTACTGTTTGTGCGATACCAACTTCGAGAAAAACGGTGAGCGCCACTTCTTGCGCCCCAGCGGTGCCACGGTTATCGCTCTTGAATTCACCAAGCCTTCCGGGCGAAGCCAAGAGGCGGAACGTGAAACCTGGGGCCTCCGCATCGAATACTCCAATCCCACCGTCCAGCCCAAGAAG
>CAYVUQ010000328.1:0-1687 GCA_964454915.1 uncultured Puniceicoccaceae bacterium | reverse complement strand
GCGGATCTTTCAAAATGGGATGTTGCCAGCAACCTCCCGCCGCGTGTAGGCAGGCCCTATGATTACTTTACGGGATGTATCCCTTGCGTTCGGAGACAAAGCGATCTTCAAGGCCATCGGCGTGACCATTGGTCCGCGCGACCGCATCGGCCTGGTCGGAGTGAATGGATCGGGAAAATCGACACTGGTGAGACTCTTGCTGGGGGAGGTTTCGGCGGACGAGGGCGAGATCGAAAAGCCCGATTTCGTCAGTCTCGGTTACCTTCCCCAGGATGGGATCGAAACGAGCGGCCGCACTCTGTTCGCGGAGGCCGAGCAGGCGTTTGCCGATGTGTTGACCCTGCAGAAGAAGATCGATGACGCGACGGAGAAGATGTACGAATTGGATCCGGAAGAGGAGGCTTACTACGACATCATCGATCAAATCGGGGAATGGGAGCAGCAGCTGGAGGACCACGAGCCGGAGAAGATGAAATCGAGGATCGAGAGGGTTTTTCTGGGGCTCGGTTTTTCGATGGAAGATTTACAGCGCGACACGGGCGAATTCTCCGGAGGTTGGCAGATGCGGATCGCCCTGGGAAAGCTTCTTTTGCAGACACCGTCCCTGCTCCTGCTGGACGAGCCGACCAAC
Source organism: uncultured Puniceicoccaceae bacterium (assembly GCA_964454915.1). Lineage (GTDB taxonomy): Bacteria > Verrucomicrobiota > Verrucomicrobiia > Opitutales > Puniceicoccaceae > Puniceicoccus. Next base: position 1,056 of record CAYVUQ010000328.1, on the reverse strand, counting down.
CACCTGGATATCGTCTCGCAAACCTGGCTGGAAGGGTATCTGCGCGACTATCACGGGTCGCTGATGGTGATTTCCCACGACCGGGCGTTCCTCAACGCGGTCACCAACCGGACCTTCGAGCTGAAATTCGGGAATCTGAACGTGTTCTCCGGGAACTACTCGTTCTACGAAGAGAATAAAGCGGAGCAGATCGCAACCCAGCGTCGCAAGGCCGACAACCAGAAGAAGGAGATCGCCCGGCAGAAGGAACTGATCAACCGCTTCCGGGGAAACCAGAAAAAGGCCGGCATGGTGCAGAGCCGGATCAAGCAGCTGGACAAGATGGAGATCGTCGAGGTGGAGCGGGATGAGAAAAAGATCTTTTTCCGATTCCCGGCCCCGCCCCCGATGTCCCAGAAGGTCGTGGAGTTGAAGGAGGTCTATAAATCCTACGGCGAGATCAAGGTGTTCCGCGGACTGGACCTCCGGATCGACAAGGGGGACCGGATCGCGGTGGTCGGCGTGAACGGAGCGGGTAAGTCGACGCTGGCCCGGATCATCGCCGGGGTGGAGCCGATCGATTCCGGGGAGCGCGATGTAGGCGTGCAGACGGTGTTCGGCTATTTCGCCCAGCAGCAGGCCGAGGAGTTGAATCCGAAGAAGACGGTCCTGGAGGAAGTCGAGTCCTCGGTGCCGCCGGACGGGGAGGCCAATCCGCGCGCCGCACTGGGGGCTCTCTTGTTTTCCAAAGGGGATCAGCAAAAGCCGGTGGACGTGCTTTCGGGAGGGGAGCGGAATCGCGTGGCCCTGGCAAAGATGCTGATGCGCCCTTGCAATTGCGTGATTTTGGACGAGCCGACCAATCACCTCGATATTCGCAGCAAGGAGGTGCTCCAGGACGCGATAAGGGAGTTTCCGGGGACGGTTATCCTGGTAAGCCACGATCGGGATTTTCTGGACCCCGTCGTGAACAAGGTTTTAGAGGTCCGCCCGGACGGCAGCCGCATGCTTACCTGCAACGTGAGTGAATACGTCGAACGGGTTTTGCAGGCGGAGGCATGAATTTCTGAAGGGGGG
>CAYVUQ010000327.1:0-1722 GCA_964454915.1 uncultured Puniceicoccaceae bacterium | reverse complement strand
GCTTGAGGGGCGTGTGGCGCAAGCCGTGCGGGTTCAAGTCCCGCCTCGAGCACCAGGCTTCGCTTGAGTTTCACGAAAGACGTAGGCTTCCAAGTCCCGGCTTTGCGAAGAAGGAAGAGTAAATGCGGACCCTTATCTCTTGGAAAGTACGGTGCCAATGCTACCCTTCGGCACGACTGGCAATTTCTCCGATTATGTCGAAATCTTCGCGGTTTTCACACCAGCTTGTCCAGCATCTGAGAGGCGAAGAAGAGCGTAAAAAAGAAACCGCACATATCCGTAACGGTCGTGAGGATGGGAGCCGACGAAAGAGCCGGATCCTTTCCCAACCCTTTCAAGATCAAGGGAACGAGTCCGCCGATCAAAACCGAGACGATCGTATTCAACATTAAAGCCGAACCGACAACCAAACCGAACCAACCATTAGACTGCCATATAGCCGCCCCGATGCCTAATAGACCGCCCAGGGCCAAACCGTTAATCACCCCCACGCCCAATTCTTTCAGGAATACCCGAAAAATCTCCCGCGGTCGGACGAGTCCCAAGGTGAGTTCACGGACACTGACTCCGACGGCCTGGTTGCCGGAGCATCCGCTCATATCGGAAATGATTGGCAGGAGGACGGCCAAGGCAACCACGCTCGCGATGACATCCTGATTCACCGCGATCACGCTGGCCGCCATGATATTCAGAAAGATGTTGATCGAGAGCCAAGAAAGGCGCCGGCGACTTCGCAACAGCAACGGCATCGACCGTAATTCCTCGTTTCCCTGCAGACCCGATACCTTGAGGTAATTCTCAGTTGCCTCCTCCGTCATCGATTCCTCGACCGCATTGCGCTGAAGGACTCCCAACAGCACTCCCGAGGGATCGACGACGGGGAGGCCGATGAACGGTTTTTCCTGGAACATTCCGTAAAGTTCGTGCAACTCGGCCTCGACCCCGACACTGGCGGGATCGCGGATCATCAACGTATGGAGCGGATCGTTCGGATGGCCCAGGAGCAGGTCGCGCAGCCGGAGAACTCCGAGGAGTTTACCGTTCTCGGCGATCACATACACATACTGGATGTCGAAGTCCGAATACTCGTCCCGATTCTCCCGCATATTGTCGACGACCTCCCGGACCGTCGTCGTCTCCGGGAAAGAAAGGAACTCCGTGATCATCATCCCCCCGGCGGTGTCCCACTCATATTTCATGAGTTCGCGGGCTTCGTTCGCCTCCTCCGGTGTCATCTCGGCCAGGATCTTCTCCGCAATGCTTTCATCGCATCCCGAGAGCAGATCGGCCTGGTCGTCGCTCGGAATCTGCAGTACCACCTGGGCGGCAAGGGTCGGGTCCACCGTTTCGAGAATCTCGATCGACTGGGTCTCGCCGAGGCCCTGAATCAGATCTGCGGCGAACTCCGGATCGATCAGGTAAAGAAGCTTTTCCCGTTCTTCTCCATCCATCCTGGAGAGCATTCGCGCCCGCTCCGGCGGGGGGAGGCCATGAATGTATTCCTTTACTTGAACCGTGTCACCGGCCTCTAAAAGGGTACTCACCCGTTCCAGATCGAATTCTGCTATTTCCGTATCCACCCGATCATTCTTCACCAAAATCATCCGGCTTCAACCCGCGATATCTGTTGGTCCCCGCCTTAGAACAGCTGCGCCTGCTCGCCATCCCTACCGGTGCCCCGGCATTCGGCAAAAACCCGCCGAATCCCCCACCCGGGTCGAG
>CAYVUQ010000326.1:0-1730 GCA_964454915.1 uncultured Puniceicoccaceae bacterium | reverse complement strand
TGACCCGTACTCCGAAGAAGCCGAACTCGGCGATTCGGAAGGTGGCCAAGGTGCGTTTGACGACGGGGATCGAAGTCATCGCCTACATCCCGGACGAGGGCCACAACCTGCAGGAGCACAGCATCGTGCTTGTGCGCGGGGGTCGTGTGAAGGACCTTCCCGGGGTGCGTTATCATATCGTACGCGGGACGCTTGACGCCCGCGGGGTGGAGAAGCGTCGCCGAAGCCGTTCGAAGTATGGCGTCAAGCGGCCGAAGGAAGACAAGAAGTAAATTTTCAGAGGAGTTCCGAACCATGTCGCGTCGCCGCCAAGCCGAGAAACGGGAGTTCATTCCCGATCCCCGCTACCAGAGCCAGTTGGTCAGCCAGTTGATCAACATGGTGATGAACCGGGGCAAGAAGTCCATTGCCCAGCGCATTGTCTATTCCGCGTTTGAGCGGGCCAGTGAGAAGCTCGAGAAAGGGGATCCGGTGGATCTTCTGCTCGGTGCTCTGGAGAACGCCCGCCCGAAGCTGGAGGTGAAGAGCCGCCGTGTCGGCGGTGCCACCTACCAGGTGCCGGTGGAGTTGAGTTTCGAGCGCCAGCAGGGTCTGGCCCTGCGGTGGATGGTCATCGCAGCCCGTGCCCGCAAGGGTATCTCCATGGGCGAGGCCCTCGCCAACGAAATCATCGATGCCTACAACGGCACGGGGACGGTGGTCCGCAAGAAAGAGGAAACCCACCGCATGGCACAGGCCAACCGCGCCTTTGCCCACCTGCGCTGGTAACCGCCAAAACCCGGAACCTTGCCCGCCAAACCGGAGAGCCGATCATGCCCGCCACCACGGAGATTCTCGATGTCAACGCCAGGGAGCGCCTGTGCCCCCTGGAGCGGACGCGGAATATCGGGATCGCGGCGCACATTGATGCCGGGAAGACGACCACTACCGAGCGTATGCTCTACTACACGGGGGTCGTCCACAAGATCGGCGAGGTCCACGAGGGCACTGCTGTAACCGATTGGATGGAGCAGGAGCGGGAGCGGGGGATCACCATCACCTCGGCTGCGATTTCCTGCGAATGGACCGCCAATTGGGGACCCTTTGCCGGGGAGAAGCATCGTATCAATATCATTGATACGCCCGGACATGTCGATTTCACGGCTGAAGTGGAGCGCTCGTTGCGCGTGCTGGACGGTGCTGTCGGCGTTTTCTGCGCAGTGGCTGGTGTGCAGCCGCAGTCGGAAACGGTCTGGCGCCAGATGGACAAGTACAGCGTGCCGCGGATTGCCTTCATCAACAAGATGGACCGCACCGGTGCCGATTTTCTCGCCGCCGTGGCCAGCATGAGGGACCGGCTCCGTGCCAACGCCCACCCGCTCTATCTGCCCATCGGGGCTGAGGACCGCTTCAAAGGTCTGGTGGACCTCGTCTCCATGGAGGGGATTCTTTTCGACGAGACCGACCCGCTCGGTGTGAAGTTCGACGTGGTTGAAATCCCCGGGGAGATGGCTCAAGAGGCAGCCGCCTATCGGGAGAAACTGATCGAGGCACTGGCCGATTTCGACGACGGCCTCGCCAACAAGTATCTCGAAGGGGAAGCACTTTCGGTGGACGAGGTGCGCCAGGCGGTTCGCAAGGCGACCCTCTCGCGCGAATTCGTCGGGGTGATCCCCGGTTCCGCGTTCAAGAACAAGGGGGTGCAGCGCCTTTTGGACGCCATTCTCGACTACCTGCCCTCGCCGGTGGAC
>CAYVUQ010000325.1:0-1734 GCA_964454915.1 uncultured Puniceicoccaceae bacterium | reverse complement strand
CACCGGCACCGCGCAGGAGCACCTCGCCGGTCTCTTTGGAGAGTTTCACCATCTGCCGCACGTAGAGAGCACGGGCGATAATGGAAGCCGCCGCCACGACGGGGTCAGCCTCGGCTTTCGGCATCATCCGCAGATCCACCGGAACTCCCTTGAGCTGACGCTGGACAAGGGGCTGTTTGGTAAACTGGTCCAGCATCCCCCACTCCACCGGTTTCACCTCCAATGCCTCTTTCAACACCGTGGCGTGCATCCACGCCATCAGACGGTTGGTGTTTGCGCCGAATTTCCCGTGCAGGGCGTTGTACTTCTCCATCCCGGCAAAAAGGGTTTTCACGACCACTCCGGACGTCTTCCGTATCTCCTTCTCCAGAGCGAAAATCCGGGCGTCCGAAGCGATGTTCTTGCTGTCCTGTATCCCCTTCTCCATCCAGGTTCGGACCGCATCGCCGTCGGCGATCACACAAGCCACTACCAACGGGCCGAAAAGGTCGCCCTTTCCGCTTTCGTCAAGCCCCGCATGGGGCTCGAACCACTCGGGGTGATGCACCTCGTCGTACCCGAGACGGGGATCGCCGGTTACCCTGGCTTCGAGCACGTCGCGGACGAACCCCTCCGTGCCCTTTCCCTGGACAACGACCTTGCCACTGCTGTAGCAAACCACGTTAAAGCCATCGCCCTTGAAGGCGTAGTCGGCGTGGTTCACCTCGAAATCGAGATACGGTCCGGACAACAGGATATCCCGAAGACGATCCCGCTGGTCCTCCGTCAGTTTCAACGAATAGACGGTCTTCACGGCGGGACCTTCGTCCTCTTTCTTCTTCCTGGAACGCGCTGGCATGGTGGAAATGTGGGTGACGCCGGTGTGTCCGGCCCACTTGTGGACACGGCGGGAACGGGACCGCCGAAAAAAATCGGGGTGCCTCCCGCCTGGAAGGCACCCCGCGCAAGTATCCTACTGCCCGGCCTTGTCGAGGATGTCGCCGAGACTGGCGAGGTCCTCCTCGCCCGAGAGCGAATCGTAGGCCGCCGCTTCCGCCGCGATCTCCTCCTCGGAGTACTCGGCGGCCTTGATGCTCAGTCCGATCCGGCGATCATTCCGGTCGATCTTGATCACGCGGGCGGTGACTTCCTGGCCGACCTGTACGGCGTCCTTCACATTCTCCACCCGGTCCTCGCTGAGCTGGCTGATGTGAACCAGACCGTCGATATCGTGCTCCAACTGGACGAAAGCCCCGTAATTGGTGATCTTGATGACCTTGCCGCCCACCACGTCGCCAATCTTGAAGTACTGGTCGATATTCTCCCACGGGTCTTCGCTAAGCTGCTTCATCCCGAGGGAAATGCGCCGGTTCTCGACATCGACATCCAGGACGGTGGCATCGACCTCGTCGCCCTTCTTGACGACCTCGGTCGGGTTGTTGACCTTCCGCGTCCAGCTCATGTCCGAGACGTGCACCATGCCGTCGATCCCTTCCTCGAGTTCGATGAAGGCACCATAGTTGGTGAGGTTGCGCACCTTTCCGCGGACGTGCGCCCCGACCGGATAGTTGTGCATGGCCATATCCCACGGATTCTCGTCGAGCTGACGGGTGCCGAGCGAAATCTTCTGTTCGTCCTTCTGGATGCCGAGGACCACCGCATCGACCTCCTCGCCGATACGAAGCACCTCGGAGGGCTTGTTGATCCGCTTGGTCCAGGAAAGTTCGGTGACGTGGACGAGACCCTCGACGCCTT
>CAYVUQ010000324.1:0-1769 GCA_964454915.1 uncultured Puniceicoccaceae bacterium | reverse complement strand
CCTCCAAACAGGATCTCTACCAAACCGCTCCCGACAAATCCCACATCAACTACGTCGTGCTGGACAGCGACTGGGAAGCGGAGTTTTGCCGCGTCGCCGAAAAGCATCCGAGGGTCCTCGCCTACGTCAAAAACCACAACCTTGGGCTGGAAATCCACTACCGCTACGCAGCCGAGAGTCGCCGCTACCGCCCCGACTTCATCGTCCACATCGACGACGGCAACGGCCCCGATGACCCCCTGCATCTGGTCGTCGAGATCAAGGGCTACCGAGGCGAAGATGCCAAAGAAAAGAAATCCACCGCCGAAACCTACTGGATCCCCGGAGTCAACCACCGGGGCAAATTCGGACGCTGGGCCTTCGCCGAGTTCGCCGACGTCTGGGAGATCGAGGACGACTTCGAGTCGAAGGTGGCCGGAAGATTCGAGGAAATGATCGCCAAGAAATTGCAGCACGAACTGACGGAAAATGAATAGAATTTCCGCGAACAGAATACCCCGTGCCCAGGTAAATCTTTGGGCGAGCCTCTCCGGGCTGGCGGGCACTGTCTTGAACTCCCAAAGTGTAACCGCACAACCAGACTCCTTCGACCCCAATTCTCCAGGAGAGTTACAACGCAGCCGGGTTGCGGGCGTTAGAGCCCGAAGTTTTTTGCGCAAAAAACTTGAAGATTTCCGAAACAAGAGAGATATTCCTAACAGCATGCCCCCCGCGCCTCTCCAAGGATGCGTAATTCGGGGGGTTTTTTTATGGGCAAATCCAAGCTCTCGGCAAATTCCAGGAGGATTATGCGATACTTGAAGGAAGCCCTTTCGCTCGAAACCCAAGCCACCCGGTTGATCGAGCGTGGCCTGATCGCTGACCGGGAAGAATTAATCCGACGTCTATCCGCTGTCAGCTACTACCGGCTCAGCGGCTACCTCTACCCTTTCCGCACGGAGGAATCCGATCAGTTCAGGGACGGAACGCAACTATCGATGATATGGAGCCGCTATTGCTTCGACCGCCGCTTGCGCGTCCTTTTTCTGGATGCAATCGAGCGCGTAGAGGTCGCCGTTCGCACTCAACTGGTTTACCATTTTTCCCACGAATATGGTCCTTTTGGGCATTGCGACGAAACCTATCTGCCGGATCTGACAATGGCCGAGTATATTGATTGGAGGCAAAACCTCCTGACGGAGACCTCTCGGAGTAAGGAGGCTTTTAAGAAACACTTTTTCAAGAAATACGGAGATGCCCACCGAAATCTACCCATCTGGATGGTGTCGGAACTCATGAGTATGGGTAGTCTCCTCACTTTTTACAAAGGAGTGAATGGAAACATTGCGAGGAAAGTGGCCGCCCATTTCGAAATGGCTGACGAGCTCCTCTTGAGCTGGCTGCGAAGCCTTTACGCCGTTCGCAACGTCTGCGCTCACCATGGACGCCTTTGGAATCGAGTCTTGGGCTATCCACCGTCTCTCCCCCAAAAGAATAAATATCCGGAATGGCATCGAAAAGACCTGACCGGCAAAAACCGCTTCCCAAACGACCGCTCCGGCATCCTGCTCATGATTTGCCATAAGTTCCTCGATAAAATTTCGGCAACAACCCGATGGAAGAAACGAGTGGTCGACCTCTTCAATGAATACCCAGATATTCCTGTCGCCCAAATGGGCTTACCTACCGACTGGCAGGAAACCGAACTCTGGCAATCGCAACCCGCCTCGTAACGCTCGCCTATTCTGAACCGAAACAAGACTCTTCAAAGATGATCTGTTATCCCTATT
>CAYVUQ010000323.1:0-1773 GCA_964454915.1 uncultured Puniceicoccaceae bacterium | reverse complement strand
CCAATCCACCACCCAACGAAACCATCCACTCCCGGTCGGTCTCCCTCTATTCGGACCGCCTGCGGGTGAACGCCAAGCTCGACCTTGTCGAGGGTGCGGTTGATCTCGAATCGGGGCGGATGCTGTATCAGCCGGTAGAATACAAGAAGGGGAGTCCTCGCGAGGGGGAAGAGGGCAACGAACTCTGGCCCGCCGACAAAATCCAACTGGGTATCCAGATCCTGCTCCTCCGGGAAAACGGCTACGACTGTATCGGTGGCTTGGTTTTCTATCGGGAGACTCGTCAGCGGGTGCGCTTCCTCCTTGATGAGGAAACCGAGGCATGGATACTTGACCAGATCGAGGCGGCTCGGGTTTGCGCCGCGGGTCCGATTCCTCCGCCACTCGATGATTCTCCCAAGTGTCCGCGTTGTTCGCTTGTCGGTTTCTGCCTGCCCGATGAGACGCGTCTGCTCGCCGAGATGACCCGCCCCGAGTCCCTTCCCGAGGCGGCCCAGCTTGATTTTGAGTTGGTCTTTCCCGAGGAACCCGAGCGTATCGAGAACGGGCCATTTCAAGATATTCCCGAGATCAAAATGCCCAATCTTAAACCGGGTCAGGATGTGCGACGTTTGATCGCTCCTGCGGAGGAGACCCGTGCGCTCTACCTGCAAACACCGGGGCTTTTTGTGGGAAAGAAAGACGACACTTTGGTGGCCAAAGAGAAGGGTAAAAAGGTCGCCGATTTTCGGATCAACGATCTGCACCACCTCGCGCTCTTTGGGCCGATTCAGGTTTCGACGGGACTCATCCAGGTTCTCTGCGAGAAGGACATTCCCGTCACCTATTTCTCAATGGGCGGCTGGTTCTACGGGATGACCCGGGGACACAGCTTGAAGAACGTCTTCACCCGGATCGAGCAATTCCGCCACGCCGCCGATCCCGATCTGGCACTCTCCCACGCGCGATTGTTCGTTCACGGAAAAATCCGGAACCAGCGGACGCTTCTAATGCGAAACCACATCGACCCGCCACGCGAGGCAGTGCGGCGGTTGAAATGGGCGGCTTCCTCCGCGCTGGCCGCCGATTCAATCCCAAGCCTGCTCGGGATCGAGGGTGCGGCCGCCCAGACCTACTTCGCCCATTTCGGTGGGATGATCAAAAGTCGGCGCGAGTCTCCGACCAGTCGGGAGCAGGAAGACGGGCAGCAGATGGAATTTCCCTTCGATTTTTCGGGACGAAATCGGCGACCGCCCCGCGATCCGGTCAACGCCCTGCTTTCGCTCGCCTATAGCCTCCTTTCCCGGGACTGCACCCTCGGTGCTTACGCGGCGGGATTCGATCCCTATGTCGGATTCTACCATCAGCCCCGCTTCGGCCGACCGGCTCTCGCACTGGATGTGATGGAAGAGTTCCGGCCCATCATCGCCGAATCCGTCGTGCTCACCCTCATCAACAACGGGATGCTCCAGGAAAATCACTTCGTGAGGGCAGGAGAGTCCGTTAGTCTTACCGCAGCGGGACGAAAGACCTTTTTCCTCGCCTATGAAAAACGCATCAACAGCCCCGTCAACCACCCCGTATTCGGTTATCAGGTCAGCTATCGCCGAGCCTTGGAACTCCAGTTCAGGCTCCTCGCCCGTGTTCTGACCGGAGAAATCGAGCAATATCCACCGTTTATTCGGAGGTAGTGGAGTAGTGGAGTAGTGGAGTAGTGGAGTGGGGGCGTAGAGGAGTGGGGGAGTTGTCAGTGGTGAAGTGGTGAAGATGAGTTGTCAGTGGTGGAAGATTTTG
>CAYVUQ010000322.1:0-1797 GCA_964454915.1 uncultured Puniceicoccaceae bacterium | reverse complement strand
AATCGATCCCGCGAAATGGCCGACTCCAACCCGTGCTGCACACCCTCCACCCGCCCCGTAGAGAAGGGTTGCGCGACCCCTTCCCGCTCCACACTCCCTCCGCTTCCCAACGAATCCATCCAGAACGCCACTGGTGGAGACACCGCCGGGATGGTCCGCCTCGAAGGGGGCGTATTCCGCATGGGGACCGAGGATACCGACGGCTGGTCCGCCGACGGCGAAGGCCCCGTCCGTGAAGTAACCCTCGCTCCTTTCTTCATCGACCCGACCACCGTCACCAACGAGGCCTTCGAGGAGTTCATCGACGAAACCGGCTACGTGACCGAGGCGGAGAGATTCGGCTGGTCCTACGTGTTCGCGGTGCTTCTCCCCAGGTCAAAACGCCGCAAGCTCAAGAACTCGCAGACCGTGCAGGGCCTCAACTGGTGGTACGCCATCGAAGGTGCCTTCTGGCGCAAACCGGAGGGTCCGGGCTCCAACATTTTGAAAAGGGGAGACCACCCGGTCGTCCACATTTCCTGGCACGACGCGATCACCTTTTGCCACTGGGCCGGAAAACGCCTCCCCTCCGAGGCGGAGTGGGAATACGCCGCCCGCGGGGGCCTCGAACAGACCCGTTTCCCCTGGGGAAATGATCTCACCCCGGGCGGCAAACACCGCTGCAACATCTGGCAGGGCCGCTTCCCCGAGGAGAACACTGCCGAAGACGGCTACGTCGGCACCGCCCCCGCCCGCTCCTTCAAGCCCAACGGATTCGGACTCTACAACGTCTGCGGCAACGTATGGGAGTGGTCCAGCGACTGGTTCAGCCCCACCTGGCACATCGACGGACCCCATGAGAACCCACGCGGCCCCGAGACAGGTGAAGCCAGGGCCATGCGCGGCGGGTCCTTCCTCTGCCACGATTCCTACTGCAACCGCTACCGCCTCGGTGCCCGCACCTCCAACACCCCCGACAGCTCCACCTCCAACTGCGGATTTCGCTGCGTACGCGACGTATCCTGAAAATTTTTGTAAATCGTTGCACGGGAGAAAAAAAGCTTGCCAGAACCGGCAAAATCACCGATTGTCTTGCTCGTGGGGACAACGACGCCCCCACTCCAAAACCCAACGTAAATAAAGGAGTATCAAAATGAATACATCGAAAAAGGGTTTCACCCTCGTCGAAATCATGATCGTGGTCGTCATCATCGGCCTCCTCGCCGCGATGGCGATTCCCGCCTTCCAAAAGGTCCGGGAAAACTCGCAGGATAAAACCATCCTGAACAACCTCCGCCAGGTCGCTTCCGCCGGCCAGCAGTACATCCTGGAAGAAGGCAAGGTTTCGGTTGCGATCGACGATCTCGACCCCACCTACTTCGCCACGATTTCCGCGGTCGCCGGGGAAGACTACACTGGCCTTTCGGTTGCTGAAACTGCAAGCCCGAGAGAGCTGGTTGTTACGAAAGCTGATAATGACAAGATCACCTACGAATACTGATCGATTGCTCTGAGCAGCATCTTCGCACGGTCTCCTCCTCCGGGAGGCGGCCTTTTTTAAAGCATCTGCGCAAGACAATCTGACAGGACGGCTGAACCGTGGACACTCGGCAAGACGCTTCCGCAGAACCCTCGCAGTCTGACCGACCAAACAGACACAGTCTGAACGTACGTTCGAGAACCTCCCTCCTCGCCACCCTCGCAGTCTCCCTCGCATCGATCTACCTGGGCTTCTTCGCGTTCGATACCCGTCTCGTTCTGGAAGTCATGAAGTGGGCCTCGGTGCCCTTGGTGTTACTCGCCCTCGGCCTCTTCGGA
>CAYVUQ010000321.1:0-1798 GCA_964454915.1 uncultured Puniceicoccaceae bacterium | reverse complement strand
GTCGTAGAGAGCCTTCGACCCGGTTGCGAGTCGAAAACCACTGAACCTGCCTTTATTGCCGTGCCTGCTGTTGATTGCGCCAAAACCTCAGACCCGCAAGAAAAATTTAAACTGTCAAAATATTTTGACAAGAAAATTTAAGCCAGTTAAAAAGATTCAGGCCGCAGCCTGAGGGATACCGGGCTGGGTATCTCCCCGGTCACGCCGGAGTTGACGCATCGGGCGTGGGTCCCATCATCGGACGATCCTATGCCGATCTACGAATTCTACTGTCCCAAAACGGACACTATCTACAGCTTCCTGAGCCAGAGGTTGATTGGGCAGGGGGAAATTCCCCGATGCCCGGAGAACGCCCGCTATCGTATGGAGCGGGTCGTCTCGCCCTTTTCGGTTACCGGGCGTCACAAGGACAAGGAGGACGGAGGCGACTTCGGGGACGACCCCGACGATCCGCGCATGGAGGCTGCCATGGCTGAGATGGAGAGGGAGATGGCCGGGATGGAGGAGGAGAATCCTGATCCCCGGCAGGTGGGCCGTCTGATGCGCCGGATGGCGGATCTGACCGGCGAACCCCTTGGTGGCTCGATGGAGGAGATGGTCCGCAAGATGGAAGAGGGCACGGATATCGACGCACTGGAGGAGGAGTTTGGCGATGCCCTGGACGACGAGGATGTCGACGCCCCGTTTGGCGATGGAGAGGCCGGGGGAGGGGACGTGCGCCTGCGCCGTATGCTCAAGGCGGCCCGTCGCCGCAAGGGCCCCCGGCGGGATCCGGTTCTGTACGACTGGCGGGAGTATTCCTGAGTGCCGGGACCGCGATTTTCGCCCTTCCCGGTTTGCGTGTGACGGAAGAATTCCCCATGTGTCCGTTTTCGGGCGGTTTTATCCTTCCCATCCGCCGGAGTTCCTTTTGAATGCGCACCCAGCCAGTCATGGAGACAAGAAGCAGTGAGATCGGTTACAATTCCAAGGTCGAGGGGGACGTCATCGTCACCAGGGTCGATGCGGTTATCAATTGGGTGCGCAAGCATTCGGTGTGGCCGATGCCTATGGGCCTGGCCTGCTGTGCCATCGAGCTGATGGGTGTGGCGGCGTCCCGTTTCGACATCAGCCGGTTCGGGATGGAGGTCATGCGTTTCTCGCCCCGCCAGTCGGACTGCATGATCGTGGCCGGGACGGTCACATACAAGATGGCACCGGTGGTGCGGCGTATCTACGACCAGATGGCCGATCCCAAATGGGTAGTGGCGATGGGTGCCTGTGCTTCTACTGGCGGAATGTACCGCTCCTATGCGACGATGCAGGGAGTGGACCGCATCCTCCCGGTCGATGTGTATGTGAGCGGTTGTCCTCCGCGCCCGGAGGCCTTGATCGACGCGATGATAAAGTTGCAGAAGTAGATCGAGAAGGAGCCGTCCTTCAAGAGCCTTGGCAGGGAGGCCGAAGAAAAGAGAGTCTGGGCATGAGTGGAATCGTCGAGGAGCTTCTGCCGCGTTTCGAGGGGATTGAGCCGCGCACGACCACGGATCATCCGGCCATCCAGTGTCGGCCCGATCTGTACGTGCGCCTGGTGGCGTGTCTGCGGGATGAATTCGGGTTTTCCATGCTGTCGGATTTGACGGCCGTGGACTGGCAGGGAGAGAGTCCCCGCTTTTCCGTCGTGGCGCACCTGCTCAACCCCGAAACCGCCCGCTACGTCCGGCTGGTGATCGATTGCGCGGACGATGAAAATCCCGTGGTTCCCTCGCTTGTCTCCCTCTATCCTGCTGCGGACTGGCATGAGCGTGAGGCCTTCGAC
>CAYVUQ010000320.1:0-1824 GCA_964454915.1 uncultured Puniceicoccaceae bacterium | reverse complement strand
AGCCGTCGTCCCGCATACGCGGGCACTTCCTCCTTCGCCAAGGCTTCGGCGGACTGGGTCCAATGGCACTCGGTTAAGCGAAAGTAGAAGCGGCATCTTGCCGCTTGAAAGCGGCTGGAAGCCGCTTCTACCTTCGACCCAGCCTCTTAACCGAGTGCCATTGCGGACTGGGTCGGCGGGCAGGCTAGTGGCGCAGAGTGAGAACCAGTAACCGGTAACCGGTAATCGGTAACCAGAAATAAAGAGTAAAACCGTCCCCCCGACGCACCGACGCACCGACCTCCCGATTACCGAAAACCGACCACCGACAACCGGCTCACCGACCACCGACCCACACGGAGGCACCAAGGCACGGAGAGAAAAGCATGAAACATTGGGCTGACCCCCTCGGCCTTTTTCTCCTTTCGTTCCAGCTTGTGGAGTGATAGCTTTTTGCTAGATTATAGTGATGATTGTCCAGAATAACCACTTGCAGAAAGTCGTTGAGTTGCTTCAAAAGCGTATCAAGCCGGAAGCAATCTATCTTTTTGGATCACAGGTTTCAGGGAAGGCATTGGAACAGAGTGGGGACGTAGACCTTTGCATCATTGTTGCAGATGACAGGGAACCATACCGCGAGACCGTCCATGCTTATGAAAGCCTTCAAGAGATGCCGTTTCCCAAGGATATAATTGTGCGCCGCAAAAGCCGATTTAATGAGCGGGCGGATTGGCCCTACACCCTGGAGAATGAAGTGAGAAAAACGGGGCGTCGCATTTACCCAGCGTGAATCAACTGGTCCAGGAATGGCTTGTCAAAGCCGAGGAAGATTGGGATTCTGCCCGGGTTCTGCTCGGTGAAGACTCTCCACTCGTAACGCCCTCTCTGTTTCATATGCAGCAGTGTGCTGAGAAGCTACTCAAAGCACGATTAATCCAGAAGAATATCCCTTTCGAGCGGCGCCATGATTTAACCTATTTGCTCCAGCTTGCGGCGGACCCCGATTTACAAACCCATGCCCGATGCCTCAACGAGCTGAACCCCTTCGCCGTCGAAATACGCTACCCCGGCGATCTACCACAGTTTTCAGTGAATGAAGCCTCAACCCTATTGCAGAAATTGAGCCGTTTTCGTGAAGCTTTACTCCCTTTGATCAACAAAGAATAATTGCTTCCCGGTAATCGGTAGTCGGTAGTCGGGAGCCGGTGATCGGTGTTTTAAAATTTGGATTATGAATAGGAATCGATCTACAAAAAGTTTTCGTGAACTGGAAGTCCATCGACTACATAAGTGAAAATGAAGCCGATGACTGGATCGCAAAAACCGCAAGCATCGGGCGCCTCTTGGGCTCTATGATGTCGAAGCACAAGTCCTTCTGTCTCTAACCGACACACCGACCACCGACGCACCGAAAACCGACACACCGAACACCGACTCCCGGCGATTCCAGGGGCGGTAGCATCTCCGCCTACGCCGTCGAATCAGGCAACGGTCAAGAGTCAAAACATGACGTCTTTTTGGTGTCCCATATCCCCTTCTGTCTTGCGCCTCCTGCGCGGAATGGTAGGCTGAAATCGATGCAAGCGAGCCAGATTCAAAGCGAAATTGATCGGGTATTGCGCCTTATTGGTGCGGAGCCATCGGTTGAAAGGGTCTTCTTATTTGGGTCAGGTGTGGATCTGCAAAAGCTCCACACAGACTCGGACATCGATCTTTGTATCGTCCAAAAAACGGAGCGGCGATTCTATGATCGCCTTGCCGAATGGATCACTCGCTTGAATCCGAGAATAGGGATGGATCTGGTTGTTTATACACCCGAGGAGTTTGAAGAGATGTCGCGAAACA
>CAYVUQ010000319.1:0-1847 GCA_964454915.1 uncultured Puniceicoccaceae bacterium | reverse complement strand
GACGTTCAAATCGAGCGGCCAACGCGAAGGGTTCTACGGGCAAATGCGGGGGCAAACTCACGGGGAAAGGTTACGATTTTACTATTTCAGGTCTCAAGATTATTATTCGGGCACCCGATAGCAATGGGGTAAAAATCCGGTTGTTTAAACAAGCACAGCACCCTCACCCGAACCACGAGTAGCACATGGCTATCTTTGACCCACCTGGAAAACTCATCCTCATGCACAGCCCTTGTGGTGTGCGCATCGAACTGATCATCGGCGAGATCGACACCCGACTCGAACTGTGGATTTCGCCGCTGGCCAAATCCAGTCTGCGGCAAGAAGACCGCAACCTCGCCAACCGCGATGATTCGCTCCGGCTCTTCGAGGCAATTGTCTTTCCCGAGTTCAACGAGGACAACTTTACGCACTGCGAATGGGACCCCTTCCACAGCGTTGTTCATTTTGGCGAGTGCAACCTTCACCTGCTCGCACTCTTCGACGACCCCGGCGTGGCCGTCTGGTCGGAGGGAGGGAACCTTGCCGTTGATTTCAAATCGGGTCGCGACGACCAGACGCTTGCCCGGACGGATGGACTCTTTGCCGTCACACATACAGAGGCGGGTCACACCCTGAACTTTGCCGCAGCCAGTGGCGCGGGCACCATGCACCACCAGATCGTCCCGGAAGTCCGGGGGCGCGCCCGCTACAGCCGAGCCCTCACGGAAGCAGCTTCCCCTGTTTCAGTCATCGGCGAAGACCAGACGGAAACTAGCTATGACCCCTCTGCCCGAGCACAAGAACTGGTCGCCAAAACCCCTTTGGAATTGCTGGAAGCGAACGAGACAGCCATCCGCACGGCCCTCGAGCAGGGAAACCTCGCGCTGGCAGACGACACAGAACTTCAGACGCTTCTGGAGAAAAGCCGCCGCCTGCTCCTCGCTTGCCAGGACAAGCAGGGAGCCATACGCGCCGCGATCAGCCGCATCTACTACATGATCTGGGTGCGTGACGGAGCGATCACCACGGCCTTCCAGGGCCATTCCGGATGGGCGGATGCGCTGCAATCCTGGAGCCGCTTCCTGCTCGCCAACCCCACCCACATCGACGATGAGGACTGCCCTGGACGCACCTTCGGCCAACTCGTCGGCCCCATCGCCAAACGCCAGGAGGACGGGGTTCTCTACGCCGTCTGGACGGCTTTCAGCGCCTGGACACAGTCTTCGAACGACAAGATGCCTCCCGAAGACCTGGCTGTGCTCAAAGACGCCGTGGACTGGCTGGAACGCTGGTGCTTCGATCAGGAGGCGGGACTCTTCTACCGCGTCTTCGCCTGCGAAACGCCCATGCGCGGCAGTTGGGACAACGGCTACGATAACGCAGTCGGCTGGGTCTGGAAAGGCACCGGACACTCCAGTGGCGTCTTCTGGAAGGACAAACCTGTGACCCGCACTTATGACAGCTATGTCAACATCGGGATGATCAGCGTCTATCGGATGATGGCCGCCCTGTCCGGGGAGAAACAATGCTTGGAAAAAGCAGAGCGACTATTGGAAAAGGCGTCTCATCTCATCCCCGAAGCGGCCGAGGCACCCTACGGATTGGCGGTTTTCGAGGATGGGAGCAGCGCAATGGCGGGCCACCACGATCTCGACCGCGAAGACTACGCCTGGGGGCACAGCATTCCGTTTTTCGGCATGGCTCATCCCGGCAACCGCCACGCGCGCCGTGAAAATGTCATCGATCTCCTCGAAAAACGCCGCGAGGGCTACTTTCTCGCCTCCTACTACTCGGTCCTGACGGCAGCCGACCCCCTGGAACACTCCCCGGAAGCCATTTATCAAGCCATTCGCGAAGGCGTCGAA
>CAYVUQ010000318.1:0-1859 GCA_964454915.1 uncultured Puniceicoccaceae bacterium | reverse complement strand
CTCTGATCCCAATCCATCGCAATACCCCACACGGAGGCACCAAGGCTCGGAGAAAAAAAATAGGAAACATGGGCCTAACCCCATTTCCCCCTTCCGTTTTCATCATTGGAGCGTCAGTCTTAGCGATCACTCGCGCCTGACAACTCCTCCCATGTCATCTTTTGGCTGTCCCTAGTCATGCCTACAATTCTCCGAGTCGGACCTTACCGCTTTCACTTTTACAGCCGGGAACCAAACGAACCTCCGCACATTCATATCGAAAAAGATGATCTGGAGGCAAAATTTTGGTTGGAACCGATATCTCTAGCCAAAAATTACGGATTTCCCGCCAAGGAACTAAACGAGCTTGCCCGTTTGGTCGAAGCGCATAAGGTAACTCTTAGAGAAGGTTGGAGTAAATTTCATGGCTAAAATCGAACAGGACATGATTGCGACTACGGTAAAAATTGAGGATTCCATGGTTTGTTTGAAACTCGAAGATGGATCATCGCACAGTTTTCCGATTCTCTACTACCCAAGGTTGGCCCAAGCGGAACCGGAGAAGTTGCATGAAGTCAAACTGCGTGTCGGCGGGAGGGCCCTTCGCCGGGAGAATCTGGATGAGGATATCTGGATAGCAGACGCCGTATGCCAGAACTACCCGGTTAACAAAATTCCTGCGGTCGCCGAGCCTCAGGGGGCTTACGGGCAAAAAAAATAGGGTCCCTGGCATTTCCCTCATTCGAGGGTGGAAGTTGAACGTTTGCCATTCGGCAAATCCACACGGAGATATTCGCCCCTTACCGCACCGAGGATTACTTAACCTTTTTCGCCGCCGCCTTCCACGGCAACACCGCAGAACCGGCCTTCCCCTACTTCCCCGACCACCGAAAACCGACCACCGACTCCCGGCGATTCCAGGGGTAGAAGCATCCCTGCCAACGCCGCCGGATCAGGCAACTGTCAAGAGTCAAGACCTGACGTCTTTTTGGTCTCCTCAATGACGCATACGGAGGCACCTAGGCACGGAGAAAAAGCATAAAACATTGGGCTGGCCCCGTTCGGCTTCCCATTGGCCTGACCCCGCTCGGCTTCTTACCATCTTTCCCCTTCCTAGAAATTAGATTTGCGAAGAGACATCAACCCCTCTACGATTCATTTATGACTTATACGGCTATTTTGACCAAAGATTCTGACGGAGGTTACGTTGCCCAAAACCCGGAAACCGGGACGACAACCCAAGGTAATACGGTTGATGAAGCTTTGGCTAACCTCCGGGAGGCCACGGAATTGTACTTGGAGGAATTCCCCCCCGAGTCCACCTCTCCTGCGCTAATGACCACCTTCGAAGTCGCTCATGCCTAAATTGCCCCGGATCAGTAGTCGGGAGTGCATCAAGACTCTTCAGAAGTTCGGTTTTACCGTAGCTCGTCAGAAAGGCAGCCATATCGTTCTCCGCCGAGGTAATTCCGGGTGTGTTGTCCCAAACCACAAAGAAATTCGAGTCGGGACTCTTTCCGGAATTCTGAAACAAGCAGGCGTGTCAGCTGATGAATTCCTTGAACGGCTTTAAATAAAGTTGAGCCCCGAAGTCGGGAGGTTTAGATGTTGTGAAGTTTAGAAGTCGGGAGGCCAGCTCGCTGGTCCGGCAACCGCAGGATTCGCGAATTCCCATCTCCCTCAGTGCCTCTGCGCCTCCGTGAGAAATACTCTCGCTGCCTCTCGGTCCCTTCAAGTTTCAAGTCTCAAGGTCCCAGTTCGCAGTCTGGGAAAAAGCATGAAACATTGGCCTGACCCCTTCCGCATTTCACCCTCACAGTCTTACGATGAAATTTTCAGAGCACGTAATCTCCGAAATTCGGCGACGTAAATTATCGCAA
>CAYVUQ010000317.1:0-1863 GCA_964454915.1 uncultured Puniceicoccaceae bacterium | reverse complement strand
ATTACTCCCTTTTCAGCTCTGTTTTTTTAGCTTGCGGGGGATGGAGCCTCACGGCATATTCGATTCCTTTCGCCAAACGCCGGGTTCCCAGCTGGGTCCGGCGTTTGGAGTCTCAGTAACCAAACAAACAACCTCAACCAAACCATCGGGAGCGGCCTTTTCCGTTCTCTACAAACATCAACATGAGTTCCTTAATGGAAGAACTTCTCTCGGAGAGCGGCATCGACAAGCTCGAAGAGGGGGAAATTATCAAAGGCCGGATTATGGAAATCCGCCCTACCGAAGTGATCGTCGACATCGGCGGCAAATCGGAAGCGGCGATCCCCTCGGTCGAATTCAACGACTTGGGCGACCTTGACGTCGGCGGTGAGATCGAAGTGTACCTGGATCGTTTGGAGGACCGGGATGGAAATCCCGTGGTATCCTACGACAAGGCCGAGCAGAAAAAGAACTGGGAACATATCCTGGAGAACTGCGACGAAGGCTCCATCGTTCAGGGTCGCGTGAAGTCCAAGGTGAAGGGCGGATTGATCATCAGCATCGGGGTCGATTCTTTCCTGCCGGCTTCACAGATCGACATTCAGCCTCCCAAGAATCTGGACCAATATGTGGGCCAGACCTACGACTTTAAGGTCATCAAGATCAACCCCGACCGCCGCAACATCGTCGTTTCCCGCCGGGAGCTGATTGAAGAGCAGCGGTCCGAAAAGCGCCGCAAGCTCCTTGAAGAGGTCAAGCCGGGTGATACCCGTCGCGGAGTGGTCAAGAACATCACCGACTACGGCGCTTTCGTCGACCTCGACGGTCTCGACGGACTTCTCCACATCACCGACATGAGCTGGGGCCGGGTTTCCCACCCGAGTGAACTGCTCAAGGCCGGAGAGGAGATTGACGTCCAAATCCTCGAAGTGGATCGCGATCGCGAGCGCGTCTCCCTCGGCACCAAGCAGTTGACCTCCAACCCGTGGGACATGATCGACCAGAAGTATCCGGTCGGTGCGGTGATCCGCGGCCGGGTGGTGAATCTGGTCGCTTACGGCGCTTTCATCGAAATCGAGGAAGGTGTCGAAGGTTTGGTCCACGTCACCGAGCTGTCCTGGACCAAGCGCATCAACAAGCCTTCCGAAGTTCTCCGGATCGGGCAGGAAGTCGATGCGGTCGTACTCGGCATCCAAAAGGACGAGCAGAAGATTTCTCTCGGAACCCGCCAGCTCGACGACAACCCCTGGGATATGGCGCGGCACAATTATCCGGTCGGGGCGCATGTCCGCGGCAAGGTCCGGAACCTCACCACCTACGGTGCCTTCATCGAACTCGAAGAGGGAATCGACGGAATGGTGCACGTGTCCGACATGAGCTGGACGCGGAAGGTCAACAACCCCACCGAAGTCGTCAAGAAGGGCGACGAGGTCGATGCGACCGTTCTCGATGTGGACGTGGACAACCGCCGCATCTCCCTCGGGATGAAGCAACTCAGCGAAGATCCGTGGGCGAATATCGACCAGTACTTCAAGATCGGTGACGTGGTCAGCGGCGAAGTTATCAAGCTAACCAACTACGGTGCCTTCGTTCAGTTGGAACACGATATCGACGGTCTGGTTCACATCAGCCAGCTCAGCGAAGAGCGGGTCGAGAATGTGAAGGACGCCGTCGAGGTCGGCCAGACGGTCAGCGCCCGGGTCATCAAAATCGACCGCGAAGACCGTCGGATCGGGCTGAGCATCAAAGCAGCCGAATACTCGGACGAAGAAATCGCCGCCGAGGCAGCCGCCTACGACTCGCTCTCCGGCGAGGAGGACCTGGCCAGTCTCGGGGACATTCTGGACAAAGCCGGTCGATAGGATACGGTCGAAGACCTTCAAA
>CAYVUQ010000316.1:0-1911 GCA_964454915.1 uncultured Puniceicoccaceae bacterium | reverse complement strand
CTCCCTATGCCGGGGCAGGCTTCGTTCGCTCGCTATCGCTCGGAACGAAGCCTGGCTTGCCATCCGAAGCTCGCAGAGCGTAGGATGGAGCCACCTGTCGGGATCGAACCGACGACCTGATGATTACAAATCACGCGAAAGCCGAAAATAGCCCGAAATACGGTTTTTCGAATAGGCTGGAAGAGAGGGTTTTGCGGTATTTTCGGGCATTTCGGCGTATTTTTCCGATGCACAGAGTGGCTGGAAAGTGGATGGAGGATTTTTCGGCGTTCTGAGTGCATCCTTCGCCGGGGTCCTTGTCTTGGGGTTGGGCGGAAATCTCCCCGGGTCCGTTTTCCAACGCGAAAGGCTTGCCCGCGACGTCCCTCAATCTCCGGCTGTCCCGAGCCATTCCCAGACCGGTTGAATCGGGATGCGCAAGCCGTCCTCTTCGATGTGGTCGGACTGGTCGAAGGTGAGGATGCGGGCTTCCTGGATCCTGCCCTGGGCACGCCGGACGGCCTCCTTCAGTCCGCGAATCTCGCGGGGTCGGTTCTCTTCGGTCAATTGCCAGCAGACCTGAATAGCTTGATCCTCGAAAACGAAGTCACATTCCCAAGCATCTTTTTCCCCATCGTAGGCGATGTCCTTCCCGGCCTGCCGGAGAGCCAGGAAGACTTGGTTTTCCAGGCGGCGGCCGCGATCGGGAGTGGCTTGAGGGTTGTTGACGTGGGCCAGACCATTGTCGATCGGATAGTATTTCTTCGGCGCAACCACCCGCTTTTTGAAGGAGTAGCTGGCCTTCGGGAGACTGAGCAGGAGGTAAGCGTCTTCGAGGTATTCGAGATAGTTGCCCACCTGCCCGGCAGAGGGGATTTGGAGCAGACGGCTCAGCTTCTGCTGGGAGAAGGCCTGGCCACTGTGCGCGATCAAGAATAGGCACAGGTTCATCAGATGCCGCGTCTCGCGGAGATCGTGGCGGATCGCAATGTCCCGCTCGACGATGTCGCGCAGCAAGCTCTGCAAACGAATCGGATCGCCCTGTTCGAGGAAGCCGGGGAAGCCGCCGTCCGAGAGAAACGAGGCGAACGATTCGGGGCCCGGCGCTCGATTGGCGAAAACGCAGGTATTCCCCGTAAGCAAAGGGGAAGACGGAAAACGAGCGGTGGCGGCCGGTGAGTTTGGAGCCTACCTCGTGGCTCAGGAGCGATGCGTTCGAGCCCGTCGCCCAGACCCGGTGCCCCCGGTCGAGCAGGGCCCGGACCAGGAGCTCCCATCGGTCGATCTCTTGGATCTCGTCGAGAAACAGATCGGTCGAACCCCCGGCCAGGGATTCGGCACACTCGATAAATCGGGAAAAATCTTCGGGACTGAAACCGAACAGGCGGGTGTCTTCAAAATTACAGAAAAGCGCTTCGGGTACCGTGCGCATGTGCTGCAGCATCAGCGTGCTCTTGCCGCAGCGCCGAACACCCTTCAGGATGATGGCCTCGGGTGCGTCGGCGGGCAGCTCCGACCGAAGCGACCGCTCGACCTCAAGGCGCGGCGGGCGCGGATACAGCGCCGAACGCAAGACCGCAGCAAGCGTTTCTTTCAATATCATTGGATTCTATAAAATACAAAAGTATTTCAGTGTAAAGTATAAAATGAATATCTTGAAATGGTGAAACGGTTTTCAAGCGTGCGAGGCCTTCTTCGCTGAGGTCCTTTTCCCGAAAACGGGTATCGCCTTCTCCGGGTCTGAATTCCCGCGAATGTACCGGCTGACGGAGAGGTCGCCCGAAACACCTGTCCGAACCCTCAGTAATATGGGCCGGTCGAATCTTCGTTCCGTTGATCCTTTCGCGCCCACGCCGATCCGACCGGCGTTCCGGATTGAGGGTGGGGCGGCGGTGTTGTCCTACTACAGCGGGCGGCTTCGGGTGGGGTTCT
>CAYVUQ010000315.1:0-1919 GCA_964454915.1 uncultured Puniceicoccaceae bacterium | reverse complement strand
GTATCGATTCTTTAACCCCTGTTTATTAACCAGTAAAAAGTATTTCGATTTCGATCCCGATCCCGATTTCGATCCCGATTCAAGCAGCATTCCGAGTACTTGCAGGGTCTGCCTTCTCATCCGCCATCACGGCGGATGCTACATTCTTTTTTGGGCGGGTCGTTCCTGGCCCTTGGTCTGGCAGGGGTGTTTAATCCAGTTCCTGTTCGAGGAACTGGATGACGTCCTGGAACTTTCCCTTGTTCTCGGCATCGGCTTCGATGAGGCTGCGATGGGCGTCGAGCATGGCCTGGGCCTCCACGGTTGAGCCCTGGAGCGTTTCCGATTCTTCCGAGTCGATGGATTCCGCACAGGGCTTGCCGGTTCGGATATTGACGAAGCGGTGGAGCCCGAGGTTGTGGAGCAGTTCCAGGTTTCTTTCGTTGAGGTTACAGGCATCCACCCGGCCTTTGGGCGTTTCCCTGAGCAGGCGCAGGGTGGCCCCGGCCAAAATCCCGAGGAAGGTGCTGTCCATTCCGGAGCACTCCGAGAAATCGACGAGAAAGCCCCGTTTCCCCTTTTCGATCAATCGGCAGAAGAGTTGGTTCAACGGTCCGCTGGTGAGATAATTGGCCCGACCGAACACGCGGATGACGACCGGATCGCCGGAGGGATCGACGGTAAAGGTCGGCTGGTCGGGCGGGGTCATGGCTTGGCGGGGGAGGGGTTGTCAGCGGGTAAGGTCCCGAAGGACGTAGGACAGAATCCCGCCGTGCCGGTAGTAATCAATCTCGATGGCAGTGTCGATCCGCACCAGGACCTCTGTTTCGTGTCGGGTGCCGTCGGCGCGTTCGATCACGAGGCGGGTTGTCGATTGGGGTTTCAGGTCATCGTCGAGGTCGGGGAGCGAGAAGACCTCCGATCCGTCGAGGCCGAGGCTTTCGGCGTTTTCACCATCCTTGAACTGGAGCGGCAGAACTCCCATGCCGATCAGGTTGCTGCGGTGGATGCGCTCGTAGCTCTCGGCGACAACGGCGCGCACCCCGAGGAGGGCCGTTCCCTTGGCCGCCCAGTCGCGTGAGCTTCCCATCCCGTAGTCGTTTCCTGCCACCACGACGAGGGGAACGCCCCTTTCGCGGTATTGCTCGCAAGCTGCGAAGATGGTGGTCGGTTCCCCCTCGGGCATCAGCTTCGTGTAGCCACCCTCGCGCCCGTCGGCGAGAAGGTTCTTGATCCGCACGTTTGCGAACGTCCCGCGCGTCATCACCCTGTCGTTTCCGCGGCGCGAGCCAAAGGAGTTGAAAAGGCGTTTTTCGACACCCCTGGAGACCAGGTAACGCCCGGCGGGACCGTCCTCGGGAATCGCGCCGGCGGGAGAGATATGGTCGGTCGTGACGGAATCGCCGAACACGGCAAGGGGGCGCATCCCCTCGATGGGTGCAATGGTTCCGGGTTGCGGGGAGAATCCTTCGAAGAAGGGAGGGTTCTGGATGTAGGTGCTGTCTTCGTTCCAGTCGTAGAGATCGCCGGTGGCAGCGGAAATCTTCGTCCATTCCTCATTTGCGTCGGCGATTTCCGAATACTTTTCCCGGAACATGTCGGGGCTGATACCCTCCGAAACCAGTTTGCTGATCTCGTCCTGACCGGGCCAGATATCGCGCAGGAAGACGGGTGTGCCGTCCGATCCCGTTCCGATGGGTTCTTTGTCGAGATCGATGTCGATCCGCCCTGCGAGGGCGAACACCACTACCAGCGGGGGTGACATGAGGAAGTTGGCTTTGACCGAGCTGTGCACGCGTGCTTCGAAATTGCGGTTTCCGGAGAGCACGCTGGCCGCGACGAGGTCACCCTCTTTGACGGCGGCTTCGATCTCGTCGTCGAGAGGGCCGCTGTTGCCGATGCAGGTGGTGCAGCCGTAGCCGACCAGCTGGAAGCCAAGT
>CAYVUQ010000314.1:0-1941 GCA_964454915.1 uncultured Puniceicoccaceae bacterium | reverse complement strand
GTCCACTTCCGTACGCAACGCCTCCATGTCGGAGACCAGCCGCTTCATCCGGCTGACCTCGCCGGTCAGCTTCTGCGCGGCGTCGCTGTCATCCCAAAACCCGGCCTCCGCCATGCGGGCCTCGGCCTCTTCTATCGACTGGATTTTCCTATCGACGTCAAAGATACCTCCACAGGTATCCGGCACGCTTGTGCAGTTCTTCGATCTGGGACTGGAGTTCGGGCGTGATCATTCCGGTTACCATGGAAAAGGCGGACGCGGATGCAACTCCGCATTGGCCGATTCGGCTTTACCCTGTCCGAAGGCGGCGGTTTATTCGCGACGATGTCTCTCCAGTTCCGCGGTCCCGCCTCGCGGGGTGATGGTTCACCCTTCGTAGCGCGTCTCTTCAAGACCCTCACGGTCCCTCTCCTCCTCCTGCTCGCAGCCTGCGGACCCGAAGAGAACGACCGCACCGCCGACCCGGACCTGCGGACCCAGGGGCCTTTCCCCCTCACACACCGTCCGGAACGCCTCGACGCCGTGGGCGAACACACCTGCCGTGAGTGTCATGCCGAAGAGTTCGCCCGTTGGGCGCGAAGCCACCACGCCAAGGCCAACCGCGCGGTCGAAACCGGTCTCGACGAGGCCGCCTTCCTGCCCGAACGCCAGGTCGTCGAGGGAGAGGAAACCTACCGGCTCTTCTGGCGCGAAGGCATGCCGTGGATGGCCGTGGACGGTCCCGAGGGGGAAAAGGAGGAGCACCTGCTCGAAGGGGTCATTGCCTACACCCCGCTGCGGCAATACCTCACTCCCTTCCCGGGCGGCAAGTGGCAGACCACGACCGCCGCCTATGACCCCAACGAAGGCGACTGGTTCGATGTGTTCGAGGGCGAAGCACGGGTCGAGGGCGAATGGGGCCACTGGAAAGGCCAGGGAATGAACTGGAACGCCAACTGCGCCTATTGCCACATGACCGAGTTCAACAAGAAACTCACCCCCGCCTCCGGCGACTATCACTCAGTCTGGACCCGCCAGGCAATCTCCTGCGTGCAGTGCCACCGCGGCATGGAGGAACACGTGGCCACGGCCACCGCCGACGACCCCGGCACCCTCGAGCGCACCCTCCCGCCAGTGCTGGCCGAGGCCTCCTGCGCCACGTGCCACTCCCGCCGCGACCAGCTCACCGCCGAGGAATTCCGACCCGGCGACAGTTTCCACGACCACTTCGACCTGTCCCTGCCGGAATACCCGGGGCTGTACTATCCCGACGGCCAGATTCTCGACGAGGTCTTCGTCTGGGGCTCCTTCCGCTTGAGCCGCATGGGGCAGGCCGGAGTCACCTGCATGGACTGCCACGATCCGCACTCCATGGAGATCACCCGCCCGACCCACAACAACGCCACCTGCACCTACTGCCACGACACCGGCCTGAACGGTGCCACCGTCATCGACCCCGTCGCCCACAGCCGCCACCCGGCCGACAGCACCGGCAATCGCTGCGTGGAGTGCCACATGCCAAAGACCCCCTACATGCAGCGCGACCCCCGCGCCGACCACGGATTCCTCTCCCCCGATCCACTCATGACCCGCGAGATGGACATCCCCAACGCCTGCAACAGGTGCCATGAGGAAGAGACGGTCGAGTGGGCCGAAGCTGCCGTCGCCGAGTGGTTTCCCGAGCCCAACATCCTTCCCCGCCACCGCGCCCGCGCCCGCGCCCGGACCGCCGCATGGGAGGGCGACCCGACGGTCGCGACCGATCTCCTCGCCCTCGCCGAGGCCGAAACCGTCCACGCCTGGAAAGCCGCCTACA
The DNA here is from genome assembly GCA_964454915.1 of uncultured Puniceicoccaceae bacterium. Taxonomy (GTDB): domain Bacteria; phylum Verrucomicrobiota; class Verrucomicrobiia; order Opitutales; family Puniceicoccaceae; genus Puniceicoccus. Next base: position 146 of record CAYVUQ010000314.1, on the reverse strand, counting down.
CCGGCCTGCTGGGCCGTTTCCCCGATGCCCCCGGCGTCATGCCCTACCTCCGCCGCAGCCTCTCCGATCCAAGTTCCCTCGTCCGTTCCAGGGCTACACTCGCAGTCGGCAACACAGGCATGACCGGTCCCCGCTTCGACCGCCTC
>CAYVUQ010000313.1:0-1942 GCA_964454915.1 uncultured Puniceicoccaceae bacterium | reverse complement strand
ATCCAGAGGCGGCGGTCCTTCTCGCGGAGATCTTCCATCAAGCGACGGTAGGTATCGGTCGCTTCCGTGGCGTAAGACGAAGGATCGGGGGTTTCGAGCATGCCCACCTTGTAGAAAGGGACGTGCCAACCGGCCTGTAACGTTCGTAAGTATTTGCTTTCCAGCCGAATCTAAATTTTCAATGAATCGCCGACGTGTCGCCCTCCCACGGATTCCGTGGATATTCCGCGCATTCCGTGGCCACGCCTTTGCCCGAGGGAGTAGGGGTTGAGGTGACGAGACCCGGCGAGGGTTCGGGAATTGATCGTCAGGGTGCCGGGCGCCCGTTGATCCGTGGCTCTTATCCACCGTCGAGGCCCCATTTGCGGATGCGGTCCCGCAAGGTGCTCGGGGCGATCTCCAGCCGGCGTGCGGCCCCGTTTTTGCCCTCGATGACGCCGTTGCAAGCGGCGAGGGCGGACCGGATGGCCTCGGCCTCCAGTTTTCGCAGGGGCTGCGGGGCAGTCTCCGGGCTTGCCGGGTTTTCCGCGGTTTCGCCGGGTGCCCGGCCAGGGGCGGCTTCGGGAGACTCCGAGAGGGCCAAGGCATCGGCGGAGAGGGTTTTTCCCGGGGAGAGGATCAACGCACGTTCGATGACGTTCTCCAATTCGCGCACGTTCCCGGGCCACGGATAGGAGCGCAGCCGGTCCGCGGCGGGTCCTTCGATGGCCTCGACTCGACCGCCTGTCCGCGGGACGTGTTTCCGGAGAAAATGTTCGGCAAGCGGGAGAATATCGCCGGGCCGCTGGCGGAGGGGCGGCAGGCGAAGGGGGGAAACATTGAGCCAATAAAAAAGATCCTCGCGGAAACGGCCCGCCGCGACCTCGGCCCTCAGGTCGCGGTTGGTCGCCGCCACCACGCGGACATCGGTTCGGATGGTCTCGTTGCCGCCGATCCTTTCGAACTCGCCCTCCTGCAGGACCCGCAGCAACTTGGGTTGAAGATCGACCGGGATTTCGCCCACCTCGTCGAGGAAGAGCGTTCCCCCGTCGGCGATTTCAAAGCGACCCTTCCGGCGGGAGTGGGCTCCCGAAAAGGCCCCCTTTTCGTGCCCGAACCATTCGCTCTCGATCAGGTCCTTCGACAGGGCGGCGCAGTTTACCTTGATCATCGCCCGGTCCCGGCGCGGGCTGTTTTCATGGAGCAGGCGAGCCACCAGCTCCTTGCCGGTCCCGGTCTCTCCGTCGAGAAGCACCGTCGAGCCCGTCGGGGCGACTTTTCTGGCGGTTTCCAGCGTTTGGAAAAAGGTTGGATCGACCGTGATGATGCCGTCATCCGCGGTCGAATCGCGTCCTTCGATCTCTTCCCGCAGGTAGCGGTTTTCGTCGGCCAGGCGCTCTTGCAACCGCCGGATCTCGTCGGAGGCGTCTCGCAATTCTTTTTCGGCCTGCTTGCGTTCCGTGATGTCGCGGACGAAAACGGCGGCGAAATCGCGGTCCTCCCCGGGAACGAAAATGATCGTTTCATCCGTCGGAAACCGCTCCCCGTTCGCCCGAAGGTGACGGCTTTCCACGCGAACGGTCTTTTTTTGGCGCAGTTGTTCCCAGAAACCGTCCCAGTCCGTTCGCTCGAACTCATCGGTCAGGTCAAACACCGTGAGGCGCAGGATCTCCTCTTCGGAATAGCCGTGCATGACCAGCGCCGCCCGGTTGACCCGGATCAACTTCGACTCGTCGTTGACCCAGAAGACTGCGTCGGGAGAGTTTGCGATCGTTTCGTGGGCCAACCGATCCTTCAGCTCCGCTTCCGTAAACGGATTATCAAAATTCTCCTCCGACACGGCTAAAAGAAACCGGGGAAGACTGTTTTCTTCAAGAATTTCCGATTTCCCTTCGTCGGTTTGGCCGCACCGGCTCTCAGGCAAGGGTTGCCGCCATTCTCGAATCCTCATGCTCGAAGGCAC
>CAYVUQ010000312.1:0-1952 GCA_964454915.1 uncultured Puniceicoccaceae bacterium | reverse complement strand
CTGGCCGCAGCCTGCCTCGCAGGTTTTTCCGGTCTCCTCAAAGCCCAGGATGGACCCTACGTCTGGCAACAGCCGCAGGCCAAGGTCCTGCCCACCGGCGATATCGAATGGGCACCTCGGCCCTTTGAAATGAAGGTCGGCGAGGTCGTCCGCTACATCGACTATGAGAACGGAGACGACGCCAATAGCGGTGAGTCGAAGGAACAAGCGTGGAAGCATCACCCCTGGGACCGTTACGCCACGGGCAACGCCGCAGCCCACGAAGGGGTAACCACCTACATCTTCAAACGCGGCGTCATCTACCGGGGCGAGTTCGTAGCCGACGAATCCGGCGAACCGGGCAACCCCATCATCCTGACCGCTTCGGCGGAAGACCGCAACTCTCCGTATTACTGGGGAGATGGCTATCCCATGATTTTCGGCTCCACGCGTCTTCCGGCCAAGTGGGTGCCTGCCACGCAAGTGGATCACCCCGAGCGCCTGCCCGAGCCGGAGAAGGTCTGGGCCATCGATCTGGGTGCCCTGGACCTTCTGGTGAAAGGCGAGGACGGGGACGAGGCGTGGCAGAATGGCATGATCAAAGTGCGAACCAACGAACCCAGATGGCAGGACAATAGCATGATGCCCGAACCCTTTATCGGCCTGCACAAACTCGACGAGTCTGGCCGCAGCGAGATGTTGCACCTGGCCCGCACCCCGAACTGGGAACCCGGCGACCCCAACTTCGCTATCGACTACTGGCACTCTCTGGATTCGGGGGCGATGACCAAAGAAGACGGCAGCCGACAAAAGGCCTCGGTGGACGAATGGCTGAAGGGTCACCCCGAAGACTACTTCGTGGGCGGATACATCTGGCAACAATACGGTAGTTTCATGGGTGGTGCCACCCCCACTCCGATTGAAGAAACGCGCACGCGCCGGGGCAAAACCGAGCCCATGTACTACCCCGAGCAGGGGGCGATCGTCGGAGCCAAGGGTATTGGCGGCTTCGCGGAGCGCCTGCGCTACATGATCGACAACCTTCCGCAATTTCTCGACGCGGCGGGAGAATTCTACTTCGACAAGACCACGGGCTACCTGTTCTATCGCCCGGCGGACGGTGTTGATCCGAACCGGGAAATCTTCGAACTCACCCATTTCCGCGACGCCGTGACCATTCAAAACCAGAGTCACATCACCCTGAATGGACTGGCTTTTCGCTACTACAATGACTATGGCGTCCATATCGAAAACGACGTGCGGGACATCCTGATCGAGCACTGCATCTTTGAGGACATCCTGAATATCGCCGTGAGGCAGTCTTTCGACAACTGGCGGCCCAATCCGGACCCCGAATACGCCACCGACATTCGGGTAGAGGACTGTTACTTCCAGGACATCTGGACCACCGCCATCCAAATGGCGGCCACCCCCCACAAAGACAAGGTGCTGGGCCACATCGAAGTGTCCAGAAACAAGGTGTTCCATTCCGGCTTCCGGCACAAAGACAACGTGCAGACCCCGCTACCCGCGATCGAGTTGATTTTCCCCACCACATCGGTCGTGGCGGGCAATGTCGTCGAAGACAGCTGGGGAACCGGCATCATGCTCTTCAGCGGAACGATCGGCCAGACCGGCGGCAGTCAGGTGGAAATCCCGCTCAACCGCCACATGGTCTTTCACAACAAGACGGTTGACACGGCCCTGGCCGTCAACGACTACGGAGGCATGAGCCTCTGGATGGGCGGGCCGATCTTTTGCTTCAACAATAACATCGGCAACAGCCCCGGTGTCATGCCCGCAGGGATCACCATGTTCGGCGGCAGCGATGAGCCCATCACCCTGAGTTATCCCCTGTATCTGGACGGCGCCTACAAGGTCTATTCCTTCAACAACATCATCTGGGCCCGCTCCAACGACCGGGACAAAGACCCCTTTGCCACGGGGACGCCAGGCTACTTTATGGTCTTTGG
>CAYVUQ010000311.1:0-1988 GCA_964454915.1 uncultured Puniceicoccaceae bacterium | reverse complement strand
CCCTTGCGGTCGTTGGGGACAACGACCCTCCCAAAAACGGGGAGGGCGGTCGACCCCGACCGCCGGGCGGTTCTTGGGGCGAAACGATGTTTCAGTGGACTCTTTTCCGCCGTCCGGTACCGTTCGGTTCGGCACCAATGACTTTCTACCCATACCCGGACCCGGTTGCTCGAAGTGGAAGGGGACCTTCCATTCCCGCGTTGATGATCGCCTCCTCCACGGATTTGCCGAAGGTGACGACGTGCCCCATCCATCTCAGGAGTCCCTGATTCCGGATCGCTAAAAAGCCGACACCCGTCAACCCGCGCGGGCGGGATCAAAGCCGAGGATCTCGACGCCCTTGTCGGCGGCGGTTTTCAGGACCTTTTCCTTCTCCAGCATGACGGTCTGCCCCGCGGCAAGCGCAGCGGTGGAGATGCCCGCCTCCATCATCGTATCCAAAGTGCGGGGACCGAACACCGGAACGTCGAAACGGAAATCGTGGTCGGGATGTGGGAGTTTGACGAAGATCTTCCGGTCGGCCTTGAATCCGCCTCCGCGCTTGAGCATCTCGTCGGTGCCCTCGAAAGCTTCGACGGCAAGGACTGTTCCCTTGCGGACGAGAACGCCCTGTCCGATATGGAGCCGTGCGCATTCGGTGGCGATCCGGATGCCGTGTTCGAGGTGGTCTTGCTCGCACTGTTGTTTTCCGCCGGTCATCAAACCAGCGGCGGCAAGATCCCGATCAATGAAGGCCCGGGCGTCGAGCACCGTGCAGCCGGCCTCTTCGATCTCGCGGACGATGGCGCCGAAGATCGTGGCGGCATTGCGCTCTTTCAGGGAGGCGAGCAGCTTGACGGCGCGGAGGTCCGGGTGGATGCCGCCGAAGAGACGGCGCGGTTGTATTTGACCGACCATGACAACATGGCGGGCTTCGAACCTTTTGAGGCTCCTGACGAGTTTCCCGATTTGGCCGACCTTGAGTCTTGTGCGGCGATCCTTGGGGAATTGCTCGAAGAGTTCGTCCGGCGTCTCGCCTTCGAGCGCGATAAGACGCAGGGGAAGGCCCGCCTCCTCGATGCGGCGGGCGGTCAGGGCCGGGTAGGAGCCGCGTCCGGCGATCAGGACGATCGATTGGGAGGGCTCGAAGGAAGTCGGCAGAAATTGGGAGAGACTGTGCATCGGATTGGTGGAACCTCTTTTCCGTCAATCGGCTCCGGGGGTCAAGAGTGCGGGATGCGCAGGAGGAAGGAACTTTCCGGAAAGATCGGCGAATTTGGAGGGGTGAGAAGTGGGTTTTTCCCGGGCATGTGTGACGTAAAGCATTGAATGATAGCAGTTTAAAAATGAAACAAAAAACTTTCAAAAAAGTCTTGCGAGGAGCAGCGGGAAACTCTTTTGTCTGCTGCTCTTTTGCATCGGAGAACGGTTCTTCCGGGAGGTGCGAAGGAAATTGTTCTTTTTTTCCAAAAAAAATTCGAAAAAGGTATTGACGGTGGATTCCGAAACTGTCCTACTGATCGTCTTTCGCCGATAACAAGGCGTTGTTCTTTGAAATCTACTCTGTGCGATTGCCGAGACGGCAATTTTTTTAAGTTTTATGGCGGCTTCCGGAAACGGAGAGCCGCTGTCAGTCGAGAATCGAATCAGGATCTCGACGACTCCGAATTTTTTCGGAGAGTTTGATCCTGGCTCAGAGTGAACGCTAGCGGCGTGGTTAAGACATGCAAGTCGAACGATGAAGCCCAGCTTGCTGGGCGGATTAGTGGCATACGGGTGCGTAACACGTGAGCAACCTGCCTTGAAGTGGGGGATAGCCCGGGGAAACCCGGATTAATACCGCATGTGGTCCCTTTTCGCATGAATAGACGACTAAAGTTTGTAATGACTCTTCAAGAGGGGCTCGCGGCCTATCAGCTTGTTGGTGAGGTAAAGGCTCACCAAGGCAAAGACGGGTAGCTGGTCTGAGAGGATGATCAGCCACACTGGAACTGAGACACGGTCCAGAC
>CAYVUQ010000310.1:0-2014 GCA_964454915.1 uncultured Puniceicoccaceae bacterium | reverse complement strand
TATCCATTGGCCGGAACTATCGCATGCGATGCGGGTTCTAGAAAGCCGAAAAACAAAAGACTACGGAGTCCGATCATCAGTTTACCCGACTCCCGTCGATTTTCGACAACGGTCGCACAGAGACCTTTGGTGAGATCCCTGGCCGGACTTCCCATGTACCAATCCGACGCAAAAAACATCTTGGTGATTCGGACTACTCGTGGTAGCCATTCTCATTTCCGCCCTCGAGAGAATATTTTCCGACCTATGAAGAAGAATCCGACCACGTCCCCCGAAGAAGAACAATCGAAACGCAAACTCGCCGAAAAACTCAGAAAGGCGGAGAAGGCCGCCCGGGCCAAGGCGATCAAGGAAAGAGAGAAGTTCCGGGGTCTCCAGATTCGGCCGACGGTCACTCTTCTCGACGGGGAAAAGGAGGAACGCGAGCCCGGCGACCGCAACTGGAGCGGATTCGGGTTCGACATTCATCCCCAGGTGACGGGTGTCTCCGTCCTGTTCCTGGCCGTGTTTATCGTCCTCACCCTGATGTTCAAGGAAGAGGCGGCTGAAATCTCGGGGGACGCCCTGGCTTGGGTATCCAACCTTTTCGGCTGGTTTTTCATCCTCGCGGCGAACATTTTCATTATCGCGGCAGCGGTTTTCGCTTTCAGCAAATTGGGCAGAATCCGGATCGGCGGGAACAAGGCGCGGCCCGAATTTTCCACGCCTGCCTGGTTCGCCATGCTCCTGAGTGCCGGCATGGGCATCGGCCTCATGTTCTGGAGTGTCGGAGAACCGATGTACCACTTCGAATCCCCGTCCCCCATGTTCGACGGGGTCGAGGGGGGCACCGCGGCAGCCGCCGAGGCGTCCATGGTCACCACCTTCTACCACTGGGGACTCCATCCTTGGGCCATTTATGCGATCGTCGGTCTCGGGCTCGCCTTTTTCGCCTACAACCGCGGACTTCCGCTCACCATCCGCTCGATTTTTTATCCCATCATCGGCGACCGCATCTACGGGTTTTGGGGTAATCTCATCGATGTCCTCTCCGTCCTCGCCACCTTGGCCGGTCTGGCGACTTCCCTCGGCCTGGGAGTCACCCAGGTCAACGCAGGGCTGGACTACCTGTTTGGCATCGGTATCAATCCCACCATCCAGGTCGTTTTGATCGGGGTCATCACCGCTTTCGCAACCCTCTCGGTAGTCGCCGGCCTCGACAGCGGCGTCAAACGGTTGAGTGAGATCAATATGGGCCTCGCCGGTCTCTTAATGCTCTTCCTGCTGATCGCCGGACCGACCATCTATATTCTCAGCGGCTTCACCCAAAACATCGGCGAGTATCTCACCATTCTCCCGGAATTGAGCATGTGGACGGAAACTTTCCGCGAAACCAACTGGCAGGGAAGCTGGACGGTTTTCTACTGGGCATGGTGGATCAGTTGGTCTCCGTTCGTGGGCATGTTCATCGCGCGGATTTCGAAGGGCCGCACGGTTCGCGAGTTTATCCTCGGGGTCATCTTTATTCCGACCCTGCTGTCCTTCTTCTGGATGTCCGTCTTCGGAGGTTCCGCTCTCTGGCTCCAGGCCAACGGTGTGGTGGACATCATGGCCGCCGTGCAAGCCGATGTTTCCACGGCTCTTTTCGCAATGCTGGAAGCCTACCCGATGACCACCGTTCTCTCCATAATCGGCATCATCCTCGTATCCGTTTTCTTCGTCACCTCTTCCGACTCCGGATCGCTGGTCGTGGATCACCTCACCTCCGGCGGAAAACTCGACTCCCCGGTCCCCCAGCGCGTTTTCTGGGCGATTATGGAAGGCGTGATCGCCGCCGTTCTCCTGATTGGCGGCGGTCTCGGTGCCCTGCAGACCGCCGCCGTCACGACGGGACTGCCGTTCACTTTCATCCTTCTCCTCATCATTTACGCGTTGTACGTGGGGCTCTCCCAGGAATCCTTCGTTGAAGAGTCGGTGGAGAGACGCCTGCAGGAAGTCGAAGCGGACCACCGGCTGGATGAAGCCATTTCGGATG
>CAYVUQ010000309.1:0-2060 GCA_964454915.1 uncultured Puniceicoccaceae bacterium | reverse complement strand
GTTCTATGATGGGCAAAATTCCGCCCATACGGACAACGCTGCATGAAGCTCTTCGAACACCTCCGCTCCGGCTTTGTTGATCTCTTCTACCCGCGGAACTGCGTGATCACCGGCGAGCCGTTGGGCTCCTCCCGTCTCCGGTATGTATCCGACCGTGCCGCGCAACGCTTTCCTCTGGCCCGGGACCCTCGCTGCCCCACCTGCGGGCATCCGTTTTTCGGCGTCCTGGAAACGCCTCCGGTTTGCCATCACTGCGAGCAACTTCACCCGATTTTCGAGGAGGGCCGCTGCGCGGTAGTTCTCAACCGCGACCTGCGGAAGCTCATCCACGCCTTCAAATACCACGGCGAACGCCACCTGGCCCGTGACATTGCCACTATCATCGCCGAGGCACCCGGTTTCGCGGACTTTCTCGCGGGATGCGACGTGGTGCCCGTCCCCCTCCATCCCAGGAAGGAACGCAAGCGGGGATTCAATCAGGCGGTCGATATCCTGAGGCGACTCCAAGAGCGAAACGTCGCAGAGTTCCGTATCTACCCGATCCTGCGGAGGGTGAAAGACACCCCGTCCCAGACCCGTTCAGGTCGTCGTGAGCGCATGGCACGCGTGAACAACGCCTTTGCGATGGCGGACCACCCGTCGGCCCCCTCCTCCGAGAACATCCGACCGCTCCTGGTTTTCGACGATGTCTTCACCACCGGTGCCACCCTCAACGCGTGCGCCAGGATCCTCCACCGCGCGGGCTTCCGCAACATCCGGGTGGCGGCCTTCGCTCACGGTTAAAAAGAACTCGCGTTCGGGCGAAACCAACACCTAGATTCGCGCGTTCCAACGTTTTCGGTGCCTGCGGGCATTGGAAACAGAAAAATCCTTTCCTGTCATGGCTCTCTTCAGCAAACCGAATTATTCCCGGGTGACGGTCAACCGCAAGGACATCCCCAAGGGGCTCTGGACCAAGTGCCCGAAGTCCGGCGAGATCATCTACAACAAGGAACTCGAACAGAACCTGATGGTGGTCCCGAAGAGTGGCTACCACTTCCCTCTCCCCGCCCCGGCGCGGGTCGCATCGTTGATCGACGAAGGCACCTGGACCGAGACCGACCCCGACCTCGTCTCGGTCGATCCGCTCGGTTTCAAGGGCCCGTCGTCCTCTTACCCGGAAAAAGTGGAGAGCTACCAGAAGAAGACGGGCCTGAAGGATGCCGTGGTCTCGGGCCACGGCAAACTGGAGGGAATCGATGTCCACCTGGCCGTCATGGATTTCCGGTTCCTCGGCGCGTCCATGGGATCGGTGGTCGGCGAGAGAATCACCCGCACCATTGAGCGGGGCCTTTCCGAAAAAACTCCGGTCATCATCGTCTCCACTTCGGGCGGGGCCCGGATGTACGAGGGCATCCTCAGTCTGATGCAGATGGCCAAGACCTCGGCCGCCCTGGCGAGACTTGCCGAAGCGCGCCTACCCTACATTTCCGTCCTCACGAATCCGACGATGGCGGGGGTCATGGCCAGCTTTGCCTCCCTGGGCGACCTGATCGTCTCCGAACCGGGTGCACTGGTCGGATTTGCCGGACCGCGCGTCATCAAGGAAACGACCCAGCAGGACCTCCCGCCGGGCTTCCAGACCGCCGAATTCCTCCTCGACCACGGCCTCGTCGACCAGATCATCCCTCGAGGTGAGATAAAGCGGAAACTCGGACTCTTTCTCGCCGCTTTCAGTGGCACGAAGAGATCAGCGGTCGTCGCATGACTTTCGACCCGGACAAAACATGAAACTCGCCCGCATCCTTTCCGACGGTATTCCCGTTCTGGCCATCGAACACCCCGACGCCTCGCTGACCCGTGCGGATGGCGACTTGTTCGGACCGATCAAGGACACCGGTCAGCCGGTCGAGGGCAAACGCCTCGCACCCGTCGATCCGCCGACGATCTACTGCATCGGCATGAATTACCGCAAACACGCCGAGGAGATCGGGAAGCCCGTGTGCGAGTTTCCGGTCGTGTTCATGAAGTCGCCGACGGCCGTTCAGCACCCCGGTGCTCCCATCAACCTTCCTTCCCCC
>CAYVUQ010000308.1:0-2104 GCA_964454915.1 uncultured Puniceicoccaceae bacterium | reverse complement strand
GGCACTAGTTTAAGGTATTGTACGGAGAAAAAATGCTCTAAAAATGGAAAAAAGGCTCGCCCCGGCCTGCGAAATCGTGCAAGCTGTTGATATGAAAAAAACTTAACCGGTGCGCGCGCGGGGCCGCCAGATCAGCGGGCGAGGCTTTCTGGAGTTTTGCGGGATCTAGACGGGGCCACCCGGTGCCTTCCGGCATTAGGATGGAGAAGCCGGGCTTCTGGTGGTGGAAGTCGGCAAGAAGGGGTAGGGAGATGGGGCGAGTTTTCGCCCCGATCAGTGGCTCCACCGGGTTGGTTGTCGCTGGCGATTGCAATAATGGGCGGGTTTCCGCGCTTCAACTCGCATCCGGGAACGGATTGAGAACTATTACTCCGCTTGCTTCGAAATCGGATGTGTTGCGGGTGACGATTGTCAGTTGGTAAAGCAGAGCACTTGCTGCGATCATGCTGTCTTTGATCGGCATGGCCTTTCCTTCCGCTCGGAGATCAACCAGATATTTCATCGAAGGGTCCGAGGGTCTCGGTGGTCTCCGAGGGGATTGGCGTGAAGAATTCTTTTTCGGGACAATCGAGCAACCATTCAATCAATCCGATGTTGGGAGGCGGAGGTTCTTGAATGAGCAGGTATTCCCCGCGATCAACACGGCTGATACGAAAAGTCTGACCCGGCTTGATATCGTCCTGCTGCCGAATTTCCGCAGGCAACACGATCTGGCCTCGACTGGATAGGGTTGATTTCACGTCAGTAAGATGGAATCTTACCTCGAATTGTCAAGATCTTCTGGATTGTGAGGACACCGGGAATTCCCCGCATCCTTCCTGAGAATTTCGTGACTGACGCCATCAAGTCCGGGGACCCTGCTTCCCAGGGACTTTGTAGGGCCGCCGCTTGTCGGCGCGCCGGGTTCTGCGGGGGCAGGGACGTTTGTAGAGGCGTGACGAAGGCACGTCTTTCGGGAGGTTCCGTTCCTGGCTGGAGGGTAGAACCCTGCTTCTCAAGGTCTCTACGGGGGCAGGGATGTTCGTAGAGGCGTGACGAGAGTCACGTCTATCGGGGCGGTAAAAGACCTTTCCGGAAGGCACTTATCAATCTCCGGAACGGCATCTGGGGTGGAATTTCTTTATATGGATGTCCCCAAATAAATTTTGATTCAATTGACAACATAAGCGACTTTCGTTTCAATCCAGATCAGTGGATTCATCTGTAAAGTCCTATCTGCAAGAGATTGGTCGACGTGGCGGGCAGCGAAGTCGGCGCAAGTTGTCGCCCGAGACAGCCCGTGAAATGGTGCGGATTCGGGAGGCGCGTCGTTGTTTTCGTCGATTCCACGCCCAATGTTTTTGGAATGCGCCGGCGGATCTGAAGATTGGCCGCGAGGACATTGCCTGGGTCGCCGAAAAGCTTCGCCAGAACGGCGGGCGCGCTGGTTGGGAGGCTGCCGATAAGCTATGCCGCTAAGCGAGTTACAGGAACGTGTGCTTGCGGTTTTGTCGAAGAACCGGAGCAGTGAGAGTCACCTTGCCGGTGCGGGGGCGATTCACAGCGCGAAGGATTCCCTACGATACAGCGGGGATATCGATCTCTTTCACGACCGTGAGGTTGCCGTGGCTGCTTCTTTCGCGAAAGACCGCGAAACGCTGGAGCAGGTGGGTTTCGGGGTTGAGGTCTTGCTTTCTCAGCCGGGATTCATTCGCGCCCGGATTCGGTCTGAGGATCAAGGGGGCGTATTATTGGACTGGGCGCACGATTCTGCCTGGCGATTTATGCCGACCGTGACGGTGGAGAAGCTGGGGCATGTTCTACATCCCGTCGACTTGGCGGTGAACAAGGTTCTTGCCCTGGGCGGGCGGGATGAACCCAGAGATTGGGTCGATATCCTGTATTTGGACCGGCGTTTTATTTCTCTGGGTGCCCTGGTCTGGGCAGCTGTGGGGAAGGACCCCGGTCTGAATCCCCGGATGTTGCTCGACCTGCTTTGCCGAAAGGGGAAAATCCATCAACGCGATTTGGAACGTTTACAGTTCGCCGAGCCTCTTGTTCTCGACCAATTGCAACTTCAGTGGAAGCGGTCACTGGACGAGGCGGATCGTTTCATTCGATCCCG
>CAYVUQ010000307.1:0-2120 GCA_964454915.1 uncultured Puniceicoccaceae bacterium | reverse complement strand
GTTTTCTCGATCCTCAAGGTCACCATCGGTGTCCGGGTTTCGGAGGACGAAGAGTCGGAAGGATTGGACATCGGCGAGCACGGTCAGGAAGCCTACGCAATCAAGGCCAGCTAACCGCTATTATCCTTGATCGCATCATTCCGAATCCATTAACCTAAGAATAAGGTAAATCTATGAAACTCATCAAAGCCATCATCAAGCCCTTCAAACTCGAGGAGGTAAAGGAGGCCCTGGCCGAAATCGGCATCGAAGGCATGACCGTAACCGAAGTAAAAGGCTTCGGACGCCAAAAGGGTCACACCGAGATCTATCGCGGTAGCGAATACACGGTGGACTTCCTTCCCAAGGTCGAGCTGGAGGTAGCCGTCTCGGAAGAGATCGCCCAGAAGACGGTGGAAACCATCGTCAAGGCGGGCAAGACCGGCAAGATCGGCGACGGCAAGGTGTTCGTCCTCCCCATTGAGGAGTGCGTCCGCATCCGGACCGACGAGACCGGCGAAGCCGCCCTCTGATCCGACGGAAATTTCCGCAAGCAAGCGCCCCCCGTTTTCGGGGGGCGCTTTTTTTTCAGGGGTCTTGTCCTTGTGGAGTCACTTTTTCGATGTGCAACGTCGCCTCCATGTCCGAGGGGACCTGTTGGTCGGCGTAATAGCGTCCTTCCACCGGGGTGGTCTCCTCCGGCTGGATTCCGACCGCACAAGGCACGAAGGAATCGTCGCAGAGCACCCCGTTGGTCGGATCCAGTCCGATCCATCCCGCACCCGGCAGGTAGGTTTCGACCCAGGCGTGCATGGCGTCGGCCCCTTGCAGATCTCCGGTTTCGAGAAGGTAGCCGCTGACGAATCGGGCGGCGTAGCCTTTTTCCCGCAAGAGCAGAAGGAGGAGAGCTGCGAAGTCCCGGCAGCTCCCCGTCCGGGTGGAGAAGAGTTCCCGCGGGCTCAAAATACCGGGTGCCTCCCGGCTCTCGTAAGAAAAGGTGCGGAGTATGGATTGATTCAGGCCGACCAGAAACGGGACGGTCTCCGTTTCGTTCGGGAACAGGTCGAAAGCCTCCTCGGGTAGCGGGGGATGTTCCGACCGGAAGGGAGCAAGGGCCGCCGTCTCCCGATCATCGTAGGATAAGGGGACGGATGCCCCGCGCGGTTCGAGGAGAAAGTCGAAGGGGTTGCGGTTGGACCGGGCTACGAGAAGGTGGTTTTCGATCTCGAACCCGGTCGTCGATCCGATCTTCTCGTAAATGCGGGTCGGACTTTCGTGCGGGTCCCGGGCGAAACGGAGAGAACCTTCGGGATCGGCTTGCAAGGTCTGGGAATGGCGGTGGTGCCGCGGGGTCATGCGGATGACCTGCGGGGACAGGCTCACCTCTCCTCCGTACCGGTAAAGGGTGCGGTGGGTTACTTCGTAGAGGACCTCGCCCGGTGTCAGCGGAAATTTTTCCATGCTTCTTCCGGAATGTTGCATCGGTGGAGTTCGCTTCGGGCGAGCAGGAAAAAGAAGTCCGACAGCCGGTTTCCGAAGCTCAAGGCCGGAGCGGGCACGGGGGTGTTTCGGTGAACGGTCGCCATCCGTCGTTCGGCCCTGCGGAAAAGGGTCCGGAGCATGTGGGCGAGGGCCGATGTCTCGCATCCCCCCGGAAGGAGGAAACTCTTCGATTTCGACTCCAGCTCTCCTTCCAGCTCGTCGATCCAGGTTTCGAGTTGCCCGGTCCGCTTCGGATCGAAGGGATATTCTTCCTGGAAGGCCTCCGGCGAGGCGAGAACCGTCATCAAGGCCATCAAATCTTTTTGCAGGATCTGCAACCGGTCTTGCCACGGATGTTCCGTGCCCAGTTTTACCCGAAGCAGGCCGAGCAACGAACACCCTTCGTCGTAGTCGCCGTAGCACTCGACTCTGGGATCGTCCTTGGGCACGCGCATTCCGCCGACCAACTGGCAGGTTCCGGTGTCTCCTTTTCTCGTATAAATTCGTGAGCGACTCATAACGGAACGGAGGATCTACCCTTTCCCATCAACCGTCGAGCACGGATGCTTCCGGATTCATACAGGAGTCTTTTCGGGATTTTGCGCCACTTCGGGCTTATTCTCCGCCTGAACCGACTTCGCCCTTCCTTCTACGCTCTT
>CAYVUQ010000306.1:0-2137 GCA_964454915.1 uncultured Puniceicoccaceae bacterium | reverse complement strand
GACCACGCAGGCCGTCTTGATCGCACTGCCGGAAACGGGCTCCAGGAATTTGTGGGCCGTCACGATGCCGACGCCTCCGCGCAAGCCTTCGTTCACTTCCGGGACGATTTCGTTGGTTTTCTTGATCATCAAACCGGATGATTCCCGTTTCCCGACCCCCGGTCACGTCCAAAACCGATCCGCCGGACCGAAACTCCTCCCTTGAAACCGACGCCCGAATCCTTATCCAATCGAACCGATTTCTTTCACGGCAGCGAGACGGGGAAACCGTCCGGCCACCGATTCAGAGAACTTCACAAAACCACCACCAAACTATGAGCACTGATACCGAGGATATCCAAAAGGAGGTTGAAGAGAAAGCCGCCTGGGTGCCGCGCCTGCGCGCCGCCATCCGCGAAGTCATCGTCGGCCAGGAATACCTGATCGACCGGCTGATCGTCGGGTTGCTCGCCAACGGGCACGTCCTTCTGGAGGGCGTGCCGGGCCTGGCCAAAACCCTCTCCGTCCGTACCCTGGCCGGTGCCGTGCGAGCCGATTTCTCCCGCATCCAGTTCACGCCGGACCTGCTCCCGGCCGACGTGATCGGCACCCTCATCTACAATCCGCGCACCAGCGAGTTCCAAACCCGCCGGGGTCCGGTCTTCGCCAACGTGGTCCTCGCAGACGAGATCAACCGCGCCCCCGCCAAGGTGCAGAGCGCCCTGCTCGAAGCCATGCAGGAACGGCAGGTCACCCTGGGCGACGAGACACACACGCTGCCCGCGCCGTTCCTCGTGCTCGCCACCGAAAATCCCATCGATCAGGAGGGCACCTACCCCCTGCCCGAGGCACAGGTCGACCGCTTCATGCTCAAGCTGCGGGTCGATTACCCGGATAAAAACGAGGAGCTGCGCATTCTCCGGGAGATGGCCAGGACCTCGCCAAAGACCACCGTCGAACCGGTCATCGAGCTCGACGAGATCATCCGGGCACGCACCGCCGTGGACAAGATTTACGTCGATCCCAAGATCGAACAATACGTCGTCGATCTCGTCTTCGCCACACGCAAACCGAGCGACCACGGCCTCGACATGGACCACCTTATCCAGTTCGGAGGCAGCCCGCGGGCGACGATCTCCCTCGTCCTCGCGGCCAAGGCGTGGGCCTTCCTCCAGGGGCGCGGCTACGTCACCCCCCAGGACATCAAAACCATCGGAATGGACGTCCTTCGGCACCGGGTGATCCCGTCGTATGAAGCCGAGGCCGAGGGCCTGTCCAGCGAACCCATCATCACCCGGATTTTCGACACGGTCCCGGTCCCCTGATCCGGTGGCCGCACCCTCACCGCAACACTTCCCCGTGTTCGTGACGAGGCAGGAGCCCGAACCATGACGCCGACCGAGCAAGACCAGACCCGCGAGATTCTTCGCAAGGTCCGCCGTCTCGAGATCCGTACCAACCGCATGGTCACGGATGCTCTCTCGGGTGCCTACCACAGCGTCTTCAAGGGCCAGGGCATGGACTTCGAAGAGGTCCGCGAATACGCGCCGGGAGATGAGGTGCGCTCCATCGACTGGAACGTAACCGCCCGGATGGACAGGCCGTTCGTCAAAATCCACCGCGAGGAGCGCGAGCTCACCCTCATGCTCCTGGTCGATCTTTCGGCATCGGGCGACTTCGGCTCCGCCGCCGAATCCAAACGCGAACGCGCCGCCGAGATCGCCAGCGTTCTCGCCTTTGCCGCGAGCCGCAATAATGACAAGGTGGGGCTGCTGATCTTCACCGACCGGATCGAGACTTACGTCCCGCCCCGCAAGGGCCGCTCCCACATCCTCCGCGTTATCCGCGAGATTCTCTTCTTCCGTCCCGCATCCGGGGGAACCGATCTGGCCGACGCACTCGACCATCTCAACCGGCTGCTCAAACGCAAGGCCGTCGTTTTCCTGCTCAGCGACTTCCTGCAGGGTCCCGACGGTCGCCTCCCCGATCCGGAGCAGCCCCGGGGTGACGCCGTCTTCCAGGCACTCGCCCGGACCCACCGCCGCCACGACCTGACCACCATCCTGCTTTCCGACGAACGCGAACAGAACCTCCCGCCCGTGGGCCGGATCACCCTCGAGGACTCCGAAAACGGCGAAACCGTCGAGTTGGACACCAC
>CAYVUQ010000305.1:0-2146 GCA_964454915.1 uncultured Puniceicoccaceae bacterium | reverse complement strand
TCGAAGTACTCCAGCCAGTCCAGCTCCGCAGCGTCCCCGAACACCCGGCCCGCCACCGCCCGACGGTTCACCGTGCCGTCGGCGTGGAAAACCGCCCCGCCCCAGCGTTTGCGCAAAGCGGAACGGACTTCCGGTTGGTCGAGCTCCGAACGGGCGATCTCATCGGTGGCGATGGTCCGCCAGCCACGCTTCGAGAAAAAGGAGAGTGCCGTCGATTTCCCGGCACCGATCACCCCGGTCAATCCAAGTCGAACACCATTCATGCCATGGTCGTCGTTTCAGGCGAGAACCGTGCCCTCCGACGGAACCGGAAGGTCCCGGTTGTCCGGATTCGCCAGGAACGACTCCCGGTCGAACCCACGCAACGGCGCGATTTCGAAGGTGCGGTCCGGACTCCCGTCACTATCGACGGCAACGGGCGTTCCGGCCGCGCGAAGCCAACGGGCGTATTGCCGCAGCAGGTCCCGACGGCAGGTCTGCGGCGAGTCGAGGCCGTCGGCGTTCTTTACCGGACTGAAATCCTCCTCGCGGGAGGTCTCGATGACGACCGGGCTCTCGGCCTGCGGCAGGGCGTCGAACACGAACATCTCGAACTTGATCCCGTTCGGCTCCGAGGGCTTCCTGGAAACTCCATCCTCACCCACCACGGCGATCTTCTTGTCGGCCCGGTGCATCGGCAACGCCCCGCGTCCACCCCCCATACGCTCGACAAAGGCCCGGGAAAGCACATGGATCGCAATGCTTCCCGCACGGAACCGCAGATCGCCCGAAGCGTCCGTCTCACGCGCCAGATCGTCCGGCAAATCGCTGTACTCGACGACCGTCAGGCGACCGTCCAGCATCGTGAAATGCCCGACTTTTTCCTCCGGGTAGGCCTTGGGGATCATCTTGCTCGACATCTCCGACCCTTCCCGCAGATGAAAACCGATGAACGCCGGGTCGATGCAGCGGACCAGCGGGTTATCGACCTGGAAGTAACTGATGGTGTCGATCCCGCGCTCCGCCATCGCCTTGACCGCGCCGGAACGCACCAGTGCCCGCAGCGAGCCGCCGTGGCCGTCGGGACTCAGGGCCAGCGAATCCTTCTCCGCGAGCAACAGCTTCCCGTTCGAATCCACCGCCGGCATCATGCCCTGCGAAAAGAAGAAAACATTTTCTGCGCCGAGGCCGAAGAAGTCGTTTTCCTCGAAAAACGCCTCGGTCGCCGCGTGGTTCAGTCGGCTGGTCATCACGAACCAGGGGAGAGACACTCCGTAGGTCCGGGCCGCACAAAGGATTTTCTCGGCAAAGACCTGGAACAGCGTCGCCTGCCGCACCGGGGTAACCGGGAACGTCCCCTTGGGACCATCGTAGCCCAGCCGGGTCCCCTGCCCCCCCGCTACGGTGAAAGCGGCCACCCTGCCCGCGCGGAGTGCCTCCTCGCCCGCTGCCCGGCACTCGTTCCAGAGGGCGGCGTCGCCCCCGGACTCGGGAAGCGGCACGAACGGTGCCGGTTCCAAACGGCGGAAGTCAATCGCAGCCTCGCCGGAACCCTTTACAAGGGTATCGACCAACCGCCCGATCTCTTCCAGATCGACCTCCGCGAGCTGGGCGGCCAGCCGGTCCCGGCCCGCTTCGTCCAGCGAGTCCCAGAAACGGAACACATGCCCCTGACCCACGCGCTCGAAATCCTCTCTGAGTTTGTCGGTGTCCATAACCCCGCATCGAAACCGCCCGATCCCCCGATGACCAGCCCAAACCCCCTACTCCTCAAAGATGAAGATGTATTCGTTTTCCCGCGCGTAACCCAGCCGCTCCCGCACCACCGCTTCCAGAAATTCCGGGTCGTTCATCAACTTCCGGTAGTACTCCCGCTTGCGCTCGTAGGCCAGCTTCTCCGCCTCGATCCGTTCCCGGAGCTGGATTTCCTTTTCCCGGAATTGTCCGTACTCCTTCAGGCTCTGCCGCCCGACCACGGCGAACAACACCACCAGAACGGTGATCGCTCCGACCAGTATCCAACGAACAACCCGATCCACAATACCCGGACCTTGCCAACTTGCGCCCGACCCGGCAACCGGAAAGATGCCCGGTGCGTCTTCGGCGGCGGTCGGGATCCAGCCGAAAAAGTTTGCACCTTTACGCCCCTGTTCGTCATCTATGCCTC
>CAYVUQ010000304.1:0-2201 GCA_964454915.1 uncultured Puniceicoccaceae bacterium | reverse complement strand
TCGCGCGGCACAGCGACTTTGATGATCCTCGGCAACATCTGCACCCGCGCCTGCTCCTTTTGCGCGATCCAGACCGGCAGACCGACGGAGCTTGATCTCGGCGAACCGGCCCGGGTGGCCGAATCGGTACGCCGCATGGGTCTGAAACACTGCGTGATCACTTCGGTGGCACGGGACGATCTCAAAGACGGGGGTGCTTCGGTCTGGGCGGCGACCATTCGGGCGATCCGCCACAAGAACCCCTATACAGCATTCTAAGTTCTCACCTCGTACTTCCGCGGACGCTCCGAGAATCTCTACGTGGTACTCGACGCCGAGCCCGACATCTTCAACCACAACCTGGAGACGGTGGAACGGCTCCAAAGACCGATCCGCAAGACTGCCCGCTACGAACGCTCGCTCTGGTGCCTGCGGCACGCTTCTTCCCGCGGATTCGTTGCAAAGTCCGGCATCATGCTGGGAATCGGAGAGCGACCGGAAGAAGTCGAACAGGTGATGCGCGACATCCAGGCAGCCGGGGCACGCATCCTGACCATAGGCCAATATCTCTCCCCCTCCCCGCAGCACGCACCCGTCAACCGCTGGGTTCCGCCCGAGGAGTTCGCCAAGTGGAAAACCTTCGGTCTGGAAATCGGCTTCGACTTCGTGGAATCGGGGCCGCTCGTGCGCTCCTCCTACCACGCTGACGAGCAGTCGGCACAGTTCAGCTCCCATCGCCAATCCCGTCTCGCCCAAAGTGCCTGAGTTCGCTCCGTCCACATGAATACCCACCGCATTCCCCGCTCTCCGCGAGGCAGTCCCGTGACCGCATCCCCCCTTTTTGTCCACATCCATTAGACTTTCTTGTTTACAGACCCGACCGGTTTAGTAATTCTTATTGTCTGCAAAACTCATGAAAGACCCCGACTATTCCATTCACGACGCCAACGAGGCAGTCGCTTCGGTAGCCTACCGCCTCAGCGAAACGATTGCCATCTACCCGATCACCCCGTCGTCTCCCATGGCCGAGCACTGCGACGAATGGTCCAGCCAGGGAAAGCAGAACCTCTGGTCGGTGATCCCGGAGGTCACCCAGCTCCAGTCGGAGGGGGGGGTCGCGGGCGCGATCCACGGAACATTGCAGGCGGGCACGCTCTCGACGACCTTCACGGCGTCACAGGGTCTGCTGCTGATGGTTCCCAACATGTACAAGATAGCGGGGGAATTGACCCCGTTCTGCATGCACGTCACTGCCCGCAGTTTGGCCACGCACGCGCTCTCCATTTTCGGTGATCACTCGGACGTGATGGCGTGCCGCCAGACGGGCTTCGCTCTGCTCGCGTCCAATTCGGTACAGGAGGCTCAGGATTTGGCGGCGGTCGCCCACGCGGCCACCCTTAAATCGAGGGTTCCGTTCCTGCATTTTTTCGACGGATTCCGCACCTCGCACGAGATCAACACCTACAAGCGCCTCTCCGAATCCGACCTGAAGAGTCTTCTTCCGGAGGAAGAGATTCGTGCCTTCCGCGGACGGGCACTCTCACCCGATCATCCCGTTCTGCGGGGCACCGCTCAGAATCCCGATGTCTTTTTCCAGGCACGGGAAGCGGCGAACCGTTTCTACGACGCCCTCCCCGGCATTGTAGAGGACGTGATGGAGGATTTCCACAGGATCACTGGCCGCGCCTACCGTCTTTTCGACTACGTGGGAGACTCCGAGGCGGAGGAGGTTGTGATCATCATGGGTTCCGGGGCTGAAACCTGCGAAGAAACTTCGCGGTGGCTGAACGGCAACGGGCGCAAGACGGGTGTTCTGAAGGTCCGTCTTTTCCGTCCCTTCAGCGTGACCCGGTTTCTCCAGGCATTGCCCCCCGGCGTGAAACGCATCGCTGTTCTCGACCGGACGAAGGAACCTGGAGCCGTCGGCGAGCCCCTCTATCTGGATGTCCTTTCGGCCCTTGCCGAAGGGAGGCGTGGCGACATCTGCCCCGGCGTTCCCGACCCGTTGGTAGTGGGCGGACGGTACGGTCTCGGATCCAAGGAGTTCTCCCCGGCCATGGCCAAGGCCGTTTTCGACAACCTGCTCGAACAAAACCCGAAGAACCACTTCACGGTTGGCATTGAAGACGACATCACGCACACCTCGCTCCCCTTCGGAGAGTCTATCGACATCGAACCGGCGGACTCCTTCCGCGCCGTCTTCTTCGGCCTCGGGTCCGACG
>CAYVUQ010000303.1:0-2209 GCA_964454915.1 uncultured Puniceicoccaceae bacterium | reverse complement strand
GGGCTCCCCGCCGCCGGAGGAAGCATCGTCGCCCAGCCCGGACGGCAATGCCGGTTCGCCTCCGGACTCCCGGGATTCCCCGAGGCCGGAGGGCAAAGCGGGCTCATCGGCACCACCGAGTCCTTCGGGAAGGGGTGGTTCCTCCGAAGCGGCGGCCTGCACCGCCAGGATCGCCCAGAGAAGTGGACCGTATATCCGCATCACCGGTCGACGACTTCGGCGGGAGGATTCCTCAGATACCGTTCCTCGAAGATATCGGCGTCCAGCCCCCGATCGTATCGCACGTTTGAATACTCCAGAACCGTGCTTCCATCCCGATCCAGATCACTCATCCTGGAGCGCACCACCGTGGGAAACCCGTCGATGGTCTCGACCGCCAGAGCCTCGTAACGCCGGTACACCTCGCCGTCCGACCGATAGTATTCCGTCCGGACCGGCAGAAAGGTCTCTTTGTGAATCCAGGAACGGTAGTGATCAAACTCCACAGCGTCCGGATCTTTCGGTGTGCTGCGGAGAACGTAGTAGGTGTCCGTCACCTCCTCGAGTTCATGATCGTCTTCCCCGGGGGAACGACCGGAGACATCCTCGTAATAAAAATGGGAGCCCACGAAACTGGTTCGCTCGTCGCTCGCCGCAATCCTCCGAACCAGATCCAGAGCAGGCAGATACAACCAGCGGTCGTCGTCCGCCTCGGGATTCTTCCAAACCAGGAAGGTCGTTCGGGCGACATCCGCCGGAGCCTGGAAATAGACGAAGAACTGCTGTTCGCCGAGATCTTCGCCCCGGTCTTTCCGCAGGATCGTCATCTCCCGCTCGCGGACGCGTCCCTGGGAGTCCGTGATCTCCATGCGGACGTCCGCGCTGCCGTCTTCCCCCTGGTAATAGGAGACGGCGGCCGCGCGATCGGCGACCTCTTTTCCATTGGACAACTCGGCGCGGGCGGGTGCCGCCGCTGCCAGAAGCCCGGAAAGGGAAAGGAAAGTGAAACGGGAGAGGATGGATCGGTTGTTCATGATTGGATTTCGAGTTTTTCGGGTTCGACGGAGAAGAGTTTCTTGCGAAAGACCGTAACGAGAGCCGGAAGAAGGATCAACGTCACGCCTCCGGCCACCACCAGAATGGAAGAGATGAGGACCCCGACCGTTTGATAGGGAACCAGAGGTGCCAGAAGCAGGGGCAGGAAGCCCACGCCGACCACGATGATATTCCTGGAGATCGCCCGGGCGGGCTCGGAGAAGACTTCTCCCACGGCCTTCGCCCAGGATCCGGTCCTGGACTGGATCTCGCGGCTCCGCGCCAGAAAGTGGATCGCGTAGTCCACCGCCAGCCCGAGGCTCAGAGAGGACAATACCGCCACCGGCATATCATAATCCTTCCCGACCAGGCCAATGATGCCGTACAGAAATCCGATGGTGAGACTCAGCGGCACCATGGCGAGAATCCCCCAGAGGAAAGACCGGAAGAGAACGATCATCAAGACCAGGACCACGGCAAATGAGGACAGGAGGGAGCCGAGCATACCGGCCACCATCTTGTCCTGCCAAATCACGTTGATGTAGGTCAGTCCGAACCAGTCCGCCTCGAGATTCCGGGGAGGGGGATTGTCCCGCAGGAATGCATCCACCTCGGCGACGACCGATTCCATGTCGTGATTGTCACCGCTTTGCAGCTGGAACCAGACCGTCGCCTCGGAGTAATCGGGAGTCGCCAGGTGGAACAGGTCGTCGGGCCGGTGACTGCTCTCGTAGGCCAGCAGCGTCTGGGCGACCCCGGCGCTCGAGTCCGGAATCCGGAAATAGTCCGGGTTCCCCTCGAGAAGTTCCCGATAGACCGTTTTGACCACCTGCGGCAGCGATCGGGTTGCTCCGACATTCGGATTGTCGGCCACCGCCTCTTCCAACCGCACGACGTAGTCGAGCAATTCCGGATCCTTGAAAGCGTCGGGCGAATCGGCCCGGAGATTGAGGTAGGCCGGATAGGTTCCGGCGAAACGCTCGTTGAGAAGCCGGTCCGCCACGCGGATGCGGTGATCCTCCTCGAACCAGCGCACCGGGTTGTCGTTGATCCGGATCAGGCTGATTCCGTACCCGGCGATGCCCGCCATGACGAGGCCGACCAAAAGCACCGCCAGCCGAAGCCGTACGGAGGTCTTTCCGATAAAGACCAATGCTCCGCCGGTCGATTCGGCACCCTGGTCCGCCTTGGTACC
>CAYVUQ010000302.1:397-2213 GCA_964454915.1 uncultured Puniceicoccaceae bacterium | reverse complement strand
TCAAGGGTCTTGCGCTGTGGTTGAGTTTGCTGCTACAGGAAAGACGGATTTCGGGAAAGGGACAGGGATAATTTTAAAACCAAGTTGAATGGTGTTTTCCAAAAAAAGTTGTATGCGAGTCGTGGTTCTTTCGGGAGCCGGGATGAGTGCGGAGAGTGGTTTGAAGACCTTCCGGGGTAGCGATGGACTTTGGGAAGGGCATCGGGTTGAGGATGTGGCGACACCGGAGGCGTGGCGAAGAGATCCCGAGGCGGTTCTGCGATTTTACAACGAGCGGCGAATTCAATTGCGCAAAGCGAAACCCAACGCCGGTCATCACGCCCTCGCGGAGCTGGAGCGGGATCACGATGTTGCGATCATCACTCAGAACATCGATGACCTCCACGAGCGGGCCGGATCGACCAGCGTACTCCACCTGCACGGGGAATTGATGTTCGGGCGGAGCCAGGTGGATTCGGATTGTCTCTACCCATTGCAAGATCGGGATATCGCTATCGAAGACCTGTGCGAGCACGGCGAGCAGCTCCGGCCACACGTGGTCTGGTTTGGCGAGGAGGTCCCGGCTATGCTGGAAGCCGCCCGTATTGCTGGGACGGCGGAGGTCTTTCTTGTCGTAGGGACATCGCTCAACGTCTATCCGGCCGCCGGCCTGGTCCATGAGGTTCCCGACGACTGTCGCAAAATCTGGATCAATCCGGACGCCCTTCCTCAGGGAACCCCGCAAGGTTTTGAAAGCATCGCATCGACTGCGGCGGAGGCGTTGCCTCGATTGCTTTCTGAGATGTGAAAGAAATAGGGTAAGTCGGCTTGGTGGCATCAAAGGAAGCGATTCCGATCCAGATTATCGACTAACGGGAAAACTCATTCAGAAAGACAGTCATCTCCCTGCGGAGCAAGCGAAAGAGTTTTCGAAAAGTCATCTTGCCTTTGTAGGGCCGTCGCTTGTCGACGTGCCGATCCAGCTCTTCCCGGATGAGTTCCTCCACCTCATCGGTGAAGAGGTCGATGCCGAGAGGGGTGAAGTCGAAGGGGCTGATGGTTCGGAAAAATTCCTCGAGGTTTCTCTCAAATGGGGACTCGGGAGGGAAAAGCAGGGTTTCATCATCTGTGGGTGAGAGAAGAAGGCGGCGTTTTGGACGAATCGGTCTCGACAATTTTCTTTCCGTTTGTAGACGGGTCAGCATTGGGCCTCGTGGGAAGTTTTGGAAGAAATCGCTTGATTTTCGACGAAATCTCGGCAATTCTGCTCTTAATGCCTTGCGGCAGATCCTCCAAGCCTTATGGCTCTGGATATGGTTTTCGCCTCGTTCACCCGATAAGTAACGGGGCTTTTTTCTGCCTGAATTTATCGGGAAATAGGCCATAGCTTACGGGCCCTCTGGGTATAACGGGCGATTTCTGCGGGCGGCGCGCAGTAGCAAGAGGAGAATTTGAAGCCTCCTTTTCGCAGTGGCTCCAGCCAAACCAGGAAACGGAGTGTCCAAGATACATAGAGGCGCTTGCCGGGAAAGCACCTGAAGCTCTCTTCTGGCACTTTTAGCGGGACCTCCCAGCATTCAAATTCCGGGAATCTGCCCCCAATCATTGGACCAACCCAGGGAAGGCGCTCAATCCGGTCGATGGCGACTTTTGCCTTGGAGTAGGCGTGGCGTGCCCGGTCCGGTGAGGTGCGAAAGGCGTGGTTGTAGCGATCCCCGAAAAAGCGGACGGTTTCACGATCATGGCTGAGTAGGCTACCTGAATGCCGCCCCCCTCGCAAATAAAGTTCCCGGTAACGGTCCTCACCGTAGGCGAAGGCCTCCTCGTAGTCGAGGGC
>CAYVUQ010000302.1:0-387 GCA_964454915.1 uncultured Puniceicoccaceae bacterium | reverse complement strand
CGTCAGTTTTGCCACTCAGATCGAGTCGTAGAGTTTCTGGATCGACGGCATCGGTCATTTGAGGTCGATCTTGAATATATTCATCTTTTCGGTTCGCGGGCTCGGTGAGATCTCCTTGAGGGACTGTTTACCCGTCCGATCAGCAATGTAGGCAGCGAGCTCTGCTTTCGGGCTAGTTTGCTCAAAGCCACACCAAGCAGCGGCCACTGCACCCGTCAGGATGTCGGACACCTGTGCCAAGGGGCTATCTCCGGAATCGATATTGTTCAGCCCCTTAATCGTAACTCCTACCGGCACTCGGAAATCGAGGCAGCGCTTCAAAACCGAGAAATGGCCGTATTCGCGGTTCTTTTTGAAGTCCAGCAGCAGGTTGTAGCTGCCGGGCTG
>CAYVUQ010000301.1:0-2214 GCA_964454915.1 uncultured Puniceicoccaceae bacterium | reverse complement strand
GGTCGTGCGGCGGTAAACTTCGACAAACCACAGCTTGCCCGTCTTCGGAAGGTGCACCGCGAGATATTCCATGGTGCTGCGGATGACCTCGTTGCGGCGGTCGAGGTCGGTCTGTTTCACCTTTTCCTTGATCAGGCGCGCCTCCTCGATGGAATTCGGGGCGAGCGATGCGTTCAACCAGAACAGGAGGACGGCCAGCATTCCTGCGGCGCACCAGAAGGCGAGACTCAGGCGGAAGAGGCTCACTCCGGCAGCGCGGATGGCGACAATCTCTCCGTTGCGCTGCAGGATGGCCAGGGAGAACAGGAGTGACAGGAGGAAGCAGACCGGCAGAAGTGCCGGAAGATACCCGGGAACGAGGAGGGCGAAGAACTCGAGAGTGTTCTGCCAGGAAGCGTCACGCTCCAGAAAACCGGGAAGCTCGTTGTAAATCTCGCTCAGGAGGAGAAGACCGAGAACCGCCAGCACGGCGAGGCTGAAGATTTTCAGCCATTCGGCGAAGATGTATCGGTCGATGCGCAAAGGGCTGAACGGTCAGATGTCCGTGTAGATCCAATAGCGGCGGCTGAACTCGCGGAAGGTCTCGCATTCGCGTTCGAACTGGCGGAGGAAGCGTTCCAGGTCCACCCGCGCCCCTTTGGTGGAGAGGGCGTCCCACCAGGCGGTGGAGCCGACGTGTTTGTTGAAGAGGGTCATCTCGGCATCGGAGGCGGAGGCGAATGGGTTGGTGGTGCTCCATCTGGCGGTGAGAACCATCATGTGGAAACTCAGCGCGGTGGGGCTGAGGGCCTGGTAGTCCTCGATGACCACATAGACCCCCATACCAGTCTGGCGGTTCGGGAGGCGGTAGTTGCGGAGCGTGAAGGCCAGGCCGGGTATTTCCAGCTTCTCGAGCCGGGCCTTGAGCGTGATCGGCGACATCCCGGGGTAGGTGAGCAGGCGGAAGGGGAACGGGCCGCCGTATCCGTGGCGGAACCCTCCAATCTGGGTGCCCAGTCCAGTCATCGGATAGCCGAAGGCCGCCGAAACATCGGGGATCGCCGGAGAGGTGGGCACCCATTCCAATCCGGTCTGCGGCCAGAGCATTCCGCGTCGCCAGCCTTTCATCGGAACAATCTTGAGGGACCCTTCCAGACGCGTTTTCGCGGAAACGTCCAGCCAGCCCGGAACTTCCTTCAACATCCGGGCCAGCTCGCCGATCGTCAGTCCGTACACGTAGGGCACGCGGTAGTCGCCGACGTAGCTCATCCAGCGCGTTTCCATCATCGGGCCGTCCACCTTGAGGCCGCCGAGAGGATTCGGACGGTCGAGCACGATGAACTCCTTGCCCCGCTCGAAGCAGGCCTCCATGGCCAGCTTCATACAGCTGATGTAGGTGTAGGAGCGGACTCCCAGGTCCTGGAGGTCCACCACCATGACGTCGATCTCCGACAGCATTTCCGGGGTGGGTTTCCGGGTGTCTCCGTAGAGCGAATACACGGGCAGGCCGGTCCGCGGGTCGATCTGATCGGAGACCTTGACGTTGGCCCTGGCGTCTCCGTACACCCCGTGCTCAGGGCCGAAGAGGGCGACCAGGTTTACGTTTGGCGCACGGTTGAGCACCTCGATGGTCGATTCGCCCTGCCGGTTCACCCCGGCAGGGTGGGTCAGCAGGCCGACCCGCTTGTCCTCCAAAAGGTCGAAATCGCGTTGGGTGAGGTGGTCGATGCCGAGGAAGACCGACCGGACCTGCCGCGCCGCGTCTGCCGCAGGCGGTGCCATCCACGTACAAAATGCCAGGAGGGGGAGAAAAAAACGGCGTGCGGAGGAAAGGGCGTGAATCATGAAGGAAACCGCTAGCAGGGCGGAGCCTCCGGGGCAACCGGATTGTCGGGCGGGTGCCTCTGGTGGACGGGGAGGGACTCGAACCCACGGCCTACTGGGTGTAAACCAGTTGCTCTAACCAACTGAGCTACCCGTCCGATCAATACTCCACGGTGGGGGAGGACGGCACCGGGAGGCAAACCAAATATTTCGTCGTTTCGATAGTGTTCGTCGTTGCTTTTTGGGTTGCGTCCCGCGAAACGACCTTCCAGCTTGATCGTTTTTGAGCCTCGCTCCCCCTCCAATTTCCAATCTGAAAGTTAACCCGCCATGATGATCACCCGCAAAACGAAGGTCCCCCTGATTTGGGCCTTCTACGCGCAGCTGATCCTGATCTTGACCGTGTACGGC
>CAYVUQ010000300.1:0-2219 GCA_964454915.1 uncultured Puniceicoccaceae bacterium | reverse complement strand
GAGCGCTGCGTTCGGGACGCAGAGGTCGCTGGTTCGAATCCAGTCATCCCGACCATTACGGGATCTCTTCTCGACGGTTTGCCGACACCGACAGGGTCACTTCCGGCTCCAGCTGCTGAAGTCCGGATCGTCGTGCTTTGCGGCCTGGTTGGACCAGCGGCGCATGTCCCGGATTTCTTCTTCGCCCAGAGAGGCTACGCTCCCGTCGAGATGTGCGACGACCGCCTGGTCGCCGTATTCGAGGGAGACATGCCCCATGTTGGCCGGAATCTCCGGGTTGTAGGAACCCCAGGAAGGATTTCCGGGAGACCGGGGTGGCAGCACCCGGTGGAATCCGACCGGGCCGGGATAGTCCGGGGGAGAGGAATACAGGGCGGTGGCGAAAACGATGAGGTTCGAGGGGTTCTCGGCGTCTCCCGGACGCAGGACCCAGAAACTTGGGGGAAGAGTCGACGCGCCACGGCTCCGGCCACCCGGCCGGTAGGCGGGACTGGACGTTCTCCCATCGTAGTGCCCGCCGACAAAGATGGTGTTCATTCCGAAGGAGGGGTGGAGGCTGGCGGAGTACGGACTGTGCGCGGCAATTTGTTCGTAGTAATCCTTGTGGTTTCCGACATAGAGGGATTCCACGCTGTCCCCGAGATGGGGGGCCAGGCGCCAGGGGTAGCGCTTGGCCTCCTCGCTGCCGCTGTTCAAGGTGCGCCCGTTCCGAAGACGCAGATTGCTGCCCGTGTCCGCGTATCCTTCGAGGTAACGGCCCTGGTTTTCGAGCGGAGTCATCAGATAGCCTTTGATGAGGGAGCGGGCCGATGAGATCGCTTCCGTTCGTTCGGCGGCGGTCCGGGCGGACGAAACGCCGACGACCAGAATGCCGGAAAGGACTCCGACGATCGCTACGGCTGCGAGGAGTTCGACCAGGGTGAAGCCCGGACACCGGACGCAGCGGCGTTCCTTTGGGGTTCGGGCCGGGATTCGGCCGCTTTCCCGGTGCTGTACGTTCAATGGAGAGGGTTGGATCTTCGGCATGTTGGTTCGGGCTTTCATGGTTGGTGGACGACTTCGAGGCGCAGGAAGAGGGGTTGTCCGGAGGACGGTTGCGGCAAGGGGCGCACCTTCACGGTTTCCGTTCCGTCGCCGTTGAATGCCGGGTTCGGAAGCTCTTCGGTGTAGGTCTGGCCGGTGCCGTCGTCGTTGTGGTTCCAGGTGATCAAGTCGGTGGAGACTTCCACGCGGTAGATGAGATCGGTGGCTTCCATCTGGCGGCGGTAGACGAAATGCACCTGGCCGTTACCGGCGATTTCGACCCGCGGTCGGATTTCCTCGGCGTCCGGAAACTCGGGAAGCCCTCCCAGGGCATACTCCATGAAGTTGTCGAACGCGTCGCCGTCCGGATTGGCGTCGATGTCGTCCCGTTGGGAAGCCGGCGGATCGAAAATGTTGTCGTTGATCTGGTTGAATTTCCAGCTGTCGTAGTCTTGCGGAGCGAACACCGCTCGGACCTGCGGCTGTCCGGAAACGACGAACTCGGTCGACGGATCGGAGCCCGTCACCTCGCCCTGCCATCCGACGAAGACGTGTCCCGCGCCGTCCTCCGGGACGGCCCGGACCTCGACGGTCTCGCCCTCCTCGTAGGAGGGACTGGGATCGCTCTCGCCCTTCCGGTTGTGCTCGATAAGGCCGACGGTCGTGAAGTTCGAATTGGTTTCGGTGATCAGCGCGACACCGAGGAAATCGGTCTCCTGGTCGAAGGTATCGAGCTGAACCTCCTGCAGGCTCATCGCAGTCCCGTCGGAATCGAATTGGATGAAATAGTCGAAGACGGTGTGCGAGGAGAGGTCCCATTCCCACATGGCGAAGGCTTCGGATCCGTCGTCGAGGAATCCGTTGCCGACCGGATTGTCCGCCTTGAAGAGGGCTCCCCCGTTCGTCTCCCGGTAGAATAGGCGGGCGCTGTCCAGATCCGGAAGCGCGCCCAGGGAAGAAGTTTGGAGAAGGATCGAGTCCGCCTCGAAGCCGGGTTGGTCGTAGATCGTGAATTCCATGGGGGCGGAGAAGCTGTAAATGCCGTCGGAACTCGTGACGAAGGCGGTCGAGGTGCCGGTTTGATAGAGCTTGGCGTCCGTGTTGTCGGCTTCGATGCGGTTGACGTCATTTCCCTCACTCGGAGCGGGAAGGGGCGGGACCGTGCCGCCCGCCTCCGGGAGGTCGTAGTCGGTGTA
>CAYVUQ010000299.1:0-2220 GCA_964454915.1 uncultured Puniceicoccaceae bacterium | reverse complement strand
TCGATCTGGGATGTGCGATCGCCGCAGAGTTACGCCTCGAAGGAGTGTTGGCGGTGGAGCTATTCCTGCGCCGGGACGGTTCCTGGCTGGTGAACGAGATGGCACCCCGGCCCCACAACTCCGGACATTTCAGTCTCAACGGATCGGATACGTCCCAGTTTGAAAACCACATCCGTGCGGTCTGCGGGCTCAACCCCGGAGACAGTGAGCCGCTCGGATTCTCAGCGATGCAGAACCTGCTCGGGGAAACGCTACTGGGGGCCGGTGACGCTCTGGCTCCGCTTGTGGCGGAGATTCCCGGCGGGCATCTGCATCTCTACGACAAGGGTGAGCCCCGGACCGGTCGGAAGATGGGCCACGTCAACATCCGGGGCGCGGATCGGGACGGAGTGCTGGGGGCCTTGTGCAAGCTGCGGGAGAAGCTGGGCCTGCCGGAATTGCCGGATTGATCCTGGTGCCGGTTTCGGGTCTTAATACGGGAATGGCAGAATCCAGTCAGGCGACGTGGGGTGGTCGGTTCTCCAGGGGACCGTCCGAGGTGATGCGTGATTTCAGCGAATCGGTGTCCTTCGATGCGGCACTTGCCCCATTCGACATCGAGGGCAGCCGTGCCCACGCCGCGATGTTGGAGTCCGTGGGCATCCTGACGGCGTCTGAGCGGAGTGCCATCGACTGCGGTCTGATGGAGATCGGAAAAGAGATCGCCGACGGACGGTTTACCTGGGACCCGGCCCTGGAGGATGTCCACATGAACATTGAGCAGGCATTGTCGGCCCGGGTTCCGGCTGCGGCCAAGCTGCACACCGCCCGCAGTCGCAACGACCAGATTGCCACGGACACCCGCCTGTATCTCCGATCGGCTTGCGAGGATATGGGCGAAATGTTTCGGGATATCCTTGCTGCGCTTCTGGGTCTCGCGGAGCGGCACGTGGAATTGCTGGTCCCGGGATACACGCACTTGCAGCGCGGGCAGCCGGTCTCGGTTGCTCACCACCTGCTCGCCTATGTCGAAATGCTGGGGCGGGATATGGAGCGATTCGACTCTTTGCGGGAGCGGGTGAACGTCTGCCCGCTCGGCTCCGGCGCATTGGCGGGGAGCACCCTCCCGATCGACCGGGCGCATACTGCCCGTTCCCTTGGATTCGTGGATGCGCAGGGGGAACCCCGGCTCACCCGCAACAGTCTCGACGCCGTCGCGGATCGTGACGGTTTGATGGAGTTTGCTTTCGCCTGTTCGCTGGCGGGGCTCCACCTGTCCCGCATGGCCGAGGATTTGATTCTGTGGAACAGTGCGGAGTTTGGTTTCGTGACATTGCCGGACGAGTTCATGACTGGTTCGAGCCTCATGCCGCAGAAGAAAAACCCCGACGCCCTCGAACTCGTCCGAGGGAAGGCGGCGCGTTTGCAGGGGAACCTGACCACCTTGCAGGCGATGGTGAAGAACCTGCCCCTGACCTACAACCGCGACCTCCAGGAGGACAAGCCCCCGCTCTTCGATTCGCACCGCACCCTTGCAGCCTGTCTGCGGGTGATGGCTGGCCTTGTGCCTGGAATCGGTTTCCGCGAGGACCGTTGCCGTGCGGCCGTGGCGGACCCTCTGCTGTTGGCGACCGACCTGGCCGATCACCTCGTGGAGAAAGGCACTCCCTTCCGGCAGGCCCACCACCAGGTGGGGGCACTGGTTGCGATGGCGGAGAGGACCGGGACGCCGATCAACGAACTCCCGGAGGAGCAGGCCCGTGAAGCGGCGCCCGGCCTGGGCGGGGACTGGCGTGCGGTTTTCGACCTTGACCGGGCCATGGCGCGCCGCAACCGCCCTGGAATGCCTGGCCCGGAAGCCGTGCGGCAGGAGATCGGCCAGTGGAGTGAAAGACTGGCTGCGGGGAGATAGAGGGCGAGGCTTGCGGGCTTCCCAAGCGACATTGACAGGACCGGCGGTGGCCCCATGCTTTGGAGGTTTTTACGGCTTCTTCGAAGCCAGAGAGCCTATTATCTTTTCTTTCCGCGCCCTCGAAACCGATGTCCGAAGAGTTTCTCCAGCCGAACGTCCCCCAGCACGTGGCCATCATCATGGATGGCAACGGGCGGTGGGCGCGGAAGCGTTTTCTCCCCCGGATCGAGGGGCACCGCCAGGGTGTCAAAAACGTGCGGCGGTTGTTGGAGGCGTTTGCCGACACGGACATCCGCTACCTGACCCTGTTCGCGTTCAGTGTCGAGAAC
>CAYVUQ010000298.1:0-2221 GCA_964454915.1 uncultured Puniceicoccaceae bacterium | reverse complement strand
TGAATCGTCCTCATCTCCGTCGGTCGGAATCTCGATGCTTTCCTCCTCGATACCGTCCGCTTCTCCTTCCCTCTCTTCAATTTCGGAATCGATTTCGGAATCTACTTCGGGTTCATCAATATCGCCATCGGCAAGAGCGACGCATTCGCCGTCTTTGCAGACGAAGCCGTCAAGGCAATCTTCGATCCATTGCCATTCCCCATCCGGATTGCAGATTTCCACCGTGTCCGTATCGGCACAACGAAAATCATTGAATTCACATTCGGGCTCATCCACATCTCCACACTCCGCGACGACCTCTACCGGCTCTCCACCGACGGCACCCTCCTGCGCGGTCGCAAGCGGGGCCGTTCCTTCCGCGTCGGCGACACCGTCAAGGTCGTCACCGAACGTGTGGACCGCTTCAAACGCCAAATCGACTTCGCCCTCGCCGACTGACGGAGTCCCTCCGCGCACCATGCTGCAAGTCGCCGGCGTCCAAAAGGCCTTCGGGCCGCAGACCCTGTTCCGCAATGTTACCTTCCGCCTGGAACGAGGCGAGCGGGTCGCACTGGTCGGTCCCAACGGTGCCGGCAAGACCACCCTTTTCTCCATCCTTCTCGGCGAAACCGAACCCGACGACGGTGAGATCACGACGGAAAAGGGAATCGTCATCGGGCACCTGCCGCAGGAAACCGCCCCCGTGGGAGACGAAACCGTCCTGGAAATCGCCGCAGGGGTCTCCCCACTCCACGCCGAACTGCGCTCCACCATCGGTCAGCTCGAACGCGCCGGAAAACCGGATTCGCCGGACTACCACGAGGCAGTCGCCCGCTACACCGAGATCGGCGGCTTCGAGACCGAGCCCCGCGCCAAGCGGATACTCGCCGGACTCTCCTTCCGCGAAGAAGACCACGCCAAACCCGCCCGAACCCTGAGCGGGGGCTGGATCATGCGCGCCCACCTCGCCCGCCTGCTGACCGCCGAGCCCGACCTGCTTCTGCTCGACGAGCCGACCAACCATCTCGACCTCGAGTCGCTCCAGTGGTTCCAGAGTCATCTCAAGGGTTACGGCGGCACCGTTCTCCTCATCAGCCACGACCGTGCCTTCCTCAACGAGGTGGTCGGCGGCATCCTCGAGCTGCGCCACCACCGCATCCATTCCTACCGGGGAAACTACGACGCCTATCTGGAGGAGGCCGCCGCCCGCGACGCCCGCCAGCTTTCCGCACACCGCTCCCAACAACGCAAAATCGCCCAGCTCGAACACTTCGTCGAGCGCTTCGGAGCCAAGGCCACAAAGGCCTCCCAGGCCAAGTCCAAACAGAAACAGCTCGACCGCATGGAGCGGATCGAGGCTCCCCGGGCGGCCGAGAAAACAATCCGCGTCCGCTTCCCCCAACCAACACCGAGCGGCCAAAAGGTGCTCGCCCTCGAGGAGGTCTCCTTTTCCTACGGAGACCTGACCGTTTACGAAAACCTCGATCTGCACATCGAAAAGGGCCAGCGGATCGTTCTGGTCGGCCCCAATGGCGCAGGAAAATCAACTCTCCTCAAACTGATGGCAGGCGTCCTGAAACCCGCCTCGGGCACCCGTACTCCGGGCCACAACTCCCGCATCGGCTACTTCTCCCAGAGCCGCATCGACATGCTCGACCCCCACCGGACTGTTCTGGAAGAGGTGCAGAGCATCCGCAACCCGGTCGGCGAGGCCACCGCCCGCACCGTCCTCGGTTCCTTTCTGTTCCGCGGCGATGCCGTCTTCAAGAAAGTAGCCGTCCTCTCCGGCGGCGAGAAAAGCCGCCTGGGCCTCGTCAAACTCCTCCTCGATCCGCCCAACCTCCTGCTCATGGACGAGCCGACCACCCACCTCGACATGGCCAGCATCGACGCCCTGGTCGCGGCACTCGAAGACTACACAGGCACCCTGGTCTTCATCAGCCACGATGTCTATTTCATCCGCAAAATCGCCCTCAACGTGATCCGCATTTCCGCGGGCGAAACCACGTTCTTCTCCGGCGACTACGACTATTACCTACGCAAATCCGGCGGCGCAGACGCCCGCGAGGCTCTCACCGCCGGCCGCGCACTGTCCGACGCCCGCCCCGACCAACAACCCTCGCAGAAAGCCGCTCGGGCCACAGGCACCACCGATGGAGGATTCAAGAGCAAAGATCAAAAACGGGCCGAGGCCCTCGAACGCAAACGCCGCGCGGAGATCCGTGCGGAGGTCGAACGGATC
>CAYVUQ010000297.1:0-2253 GCA_964454915.1 uncultured Puniceicoccaceae bacterium | reverse complement strand
ATACGGACTTCCCCCTACGCGCAAGGCTTCGGAGGACAAGTGGGGCGGTCGAATCAGGCTTCTGTCAAGAGTCAAGACGTGACGTATTTTCGGTGTCCTCAATGAAAATGCCCTGCGTCCCGGACGGTCGACGGTTTATCCGGGGTTGCCCTTACACGGATAGTTGTCAGGGTGGGGCCATGAAAAAACACTGGCTGTCCTTCTCCGTCCTTCTGTTCGGCTTTGCTCTATTGTCCGGTTGCGCGGCCATCAAGGGTAGCAGTCATCCGCCGGGCGAAGACGCCGGCGAGGTGGATCAGACGCTGGACGGCGCAGAAGGGGCCGACCCCCTCGCCGCCGAGATCAATCTTTCCAACGAAGCCGCGGCGGATTCCGAGGACGCCCCGTTTGGCGTCCGTGGAGTGGAGGTGGAGGAGGACGAAGAATCCCTCTCGGGATTTTAGGCGGATTTCCCGCAATACAGCTCGTGCAGAACCGCGAGGATTTTTCCGACATCCTCCCGGGCGATGCGGTAGTGGACTGATTGGCTTTCGCGGCGCGTTTCCAGTAGGCCGATCCTTCGCAGGCGGGCGAGGTGCTGGGAGGTGGCCGATTGGCTGAGGCCGATCCGCCGGACGATCTCCCCGGCCGACAGCTCGCCGGCGGTCGAGAGATGGCAAAGGATTTCCAACCGCTGCGGATTGCTGAGAAGGGAGAGAACGCTCGCCGCGGTCCTCAGGTCGTTCTTGTTCGGAAGCGGGGCCGGAAAAGTGCGCGATTCTTTGCTTGACTTCATATTAGAAAATGCTAATTTAGGGTTTTCTTATAAATAAAGCAAGGAAAATTCATGAACATCGATCGACTCATCTTCCGGTTGGCCGGAACGCTCGTTCTCCTCTCGCTGGCGCTCTCGCAGCTGGTATCCCCGTGGTGGTTGCTGCTCGCGGCACTCGTCGGGGTGAACATGCTCCAGAGTTCCTTTACCGGGTTTTGCCCTCCCGCTTTTCTTTTCCGGAAACTCGGAGTCAAACCGGGAGCGGCGTTTTGCGAGACTCCGGTCAAGGACCGGAAATCAACCGGGAGCTGAGCCGTTACCATGAAAGGACTTTCCCACTGGGGCCTGGAGAGGCCCCGTCTCTCGTTTTTTCTATCCGGACTGCTCGCGGTGGTTTTGGTGGGGATGGCCGCCTTGCCCGTGGTGGCTCCCGATGCGTTTCCGTTTCTCAATCCGCCCCGGATCGATACCGACCCCGAGAACATGCTGGCCGATGACGAGCCCCGCCGGGTTTTTCATCGCGAAAAGAAGGGCGAATACGCCCTCTACGACCAGATCGTGGTGGGAGTGATCCATCCGGACGGCGAAGATGGCGTGTTCACGCCGGGCATCCTGAAGCATGTCGACGAATTAACCGAATTTGCGGCCGGGCTGGACGGGGTGATCGGGCCGGAGATCCTTTCGCCGGGAACGGTGGACAACATCGAACAGGCGGGAATTGGATCGGTTTCGTTCGACTGGCTGATGCCTTCGGTGCCGGACGACCGCGAGGAAGCATTGGCCGTGCGGGACCGGCTCCTCAACCTGCCCATGATGAAGGGGTCCATGGTTTCCGAAGACGGACGCTCCCTCCTGCTGTATATTCCGATCGAGTCGAAGGACATCAGCCACCGGATCTCGACCGCTCTGCTCGAGAAGATCGAGACCTTCCCTCTCGAGGAGACCGGAGAGGAATACCACATCACCGGTCTGCCGGTGGCCAACGACACCTTCGGGGTGGAGATGTTCAAGCAGATGGCGATCTCCGCGCCGATGGCCATGGTGTTGATTCTTCTCCTCATGTACTTCTTCTTCCGCCGATGGCTCCTCATCATCGCTCCGATGATCGTGGCCATGATTGCGGTGATGGCGACCATGGGCCTGCTGGTGGTCACCGGGCAGACCATCCACATCATGAGTTCGATGATCCCGATCTTCATCATGCCGATCGCGGTATTGGACGGGGTGCACATGCTCTCGGAATTTTACGATGTGTATCCGCGGTTCCGAGACCGGAAGAAAGCGATGAGCCATGTGCTCCGGCAGCTGTGGAGGCCCATGCTTTTCACTTCCATCACCACGATGGCGGGTTTCGGTTCGCTGGCCCTCGCCCCCATCCCGCCGGTGCAGGTTTTCGGTATCTTCATCGCGTTCGGGGTCTTTCTGGCCTGGATTCTGACCATCCTGTTGGTCCCCGCCTGGGTCGCCCTCTTTCCGGAGAAGCGGTTTGCCGGGTTCGG
>CAYVUQ010000296.1:0-2278 GCA_964454915.1 uncultured Puniceicoccaceae bacterium | reverse complement strand
GGATGGAAAGCAGCAGCAGGCCGAGGAGTGCGCTCCCGGCCAAGGCCAGGCCAGTCCGGCGGAAACGGGTGGTAGTGGCAAGCACCACTCCCAGGAGCGCCGCGAGAAGACAGAGGGTGGGCGGATACAGCAGTGCCGCCACCGTTTTGCGCAGCAGAAACGAGGCTTCCATCACCGGTGGTCCCAGGGGAACCGGTAGTCCTCCTTGGTCTTGTCCCAGACCTCGAAAGGTTCGAAAATCTTGCCGGGGTTGAGGATGTTGTTCGGGTCGAGGGCTTCTTTGACGCGAAGCATGGCACCGATCTCGGCCTCAGAGAGCTGAAGACGTAGAAAAGGGGTCTTGGCCAGGCCCACCCCGTGTTCGCCGCTGATTGCCCCGTCGAGTCCGACCACCCTCTCCATCAGTTCCCCGAGTGCCTCGCGGGCGCGGGCGGATTCCTCTGCGTCGGCGCGGTGATGCATGATATTGACGTGCAGGTTTCCGTCGCCCGCGTGGCCGAAGACGCCGATGCTGACCCTGTGGCGTTCGCGGATTTCTGCGACCCGGTCGAGCAGGTCGGCTTGCCGGTCGATAGGGACGACGATGTCTTCATTCAGTTTGGAATCCCCCAACTCGAACATGGCACTGGAGCAGGCCCGGCGGATTTCCCAGAGGTGCTCCGCGTCGGCGTGGGTGGGTGCCGGACGGAATGCTTCGGCCGTGTCTTGTACCCATTGGAGGACGGCCTCCCTGTCGGCGGTGACCTGATTGGGTCCGCCATCAATCTGCACCAGCAAAAGACTTCTGCCGGGCATTCCTTCAAAGATCGGCTTTGCGAAGGCGGCTTCTGCCCCCCGCACGCTCGGTCGGTCGAGAAACTCCAGGATGGATGGTCTGGTTCCTGAGCGCATCAGGGTGTTGACCGCGTTGAGTGCGGCGACCTCGTCGGGGTAGGCCGCCAGGAGGCTCCACGTTTCCGACGGCTTCGGAATCAGTCTCAGGGTGGCGGAGGTGACGATTCCGAGAGTTCCCTCGCTGCCGATCCAAAGGTCGCGCAGGTTGTAGCCCGTGGCGAATTTTCGCAGGCCGCGTCCCCACCGGACGAATTCGCCAGTCGGGAGAAATCCTTCCAGGGCGACTACGTAGTCGCGGGTGACCCCATACTTCAGACAGCGCATCCCGCCGGCGTTGCAGGCGATGTTGCCGCCAATCGTGCAATAGCGCAGGGAGGACGGGTCCGGCGGGTAGAAAAGTCCCTCGGCGGATGCAGCATCCTGGAGATCGGATACCACGACCCCGGCACCGACCCGGGCCGTCTGGTTGACGGGATCGATCTCCAGGTTTCGCAGATCACCCAGCAGCAGCACCCAGCCGCCCCGGGCGGGGCTGGCCGATCCGGTCAGGGAGGTCCCGCCCCCACGGGTGGTGACCGGCACGCCGAAACGGTTGGCGATGCGCAACACCTCGCCCACCTGGTCTGGATCGTCAATGTGGATGTCGGCCTCGTGCCCAAAGGCCAGCCGCATCCCGTCGAAGGAATGCGGATAGATTTCGGCAAGGTCGGTTCGCACCCGCCCGCCAAGAATCTCGCGGAGGGAATCAAGGGCTGCGGTCATGTCTTCAGTTGATACGCCTCAGAAGAGTGCCCCGGTGGCCACACCTATGGCGGAGATGGGTCCGGCGTCGTTTATACTGTCGAGGGTGCGGTTGGCCTTGCGGATGACTGACTGGACCTCGAAGTAAATCTGGTCGTCGCCGAGGAGCCTGCCGATGGTCGAATCCGGATTGTTGAGCCGTGCCGAGAAGTCGCGCACGTTGGAGATGGTCTGTTTCAATTCGGAGGCGATCTCGTCTCCGTAGAGAAGTTCGCCGAGGGAGCCTTCCCCGCTCTTGACGTGGTTGACGACATCCTGGACGCCAGCGAGCATTTTGTCGGCACCGCTTGCGGCGGAGCGGATTTCGCCGACCGTGGCCATGATCTCGTTGAAGGCTTCGGTGTCTTCGTCGACCAGGCCGATGAGCTTGTCGTGGCAGGTCTTGCCCTTCTCGGCCCACTGGCTGAACTCTTCCCAACGGTCGTCCCAGCCGCGTTTGTGACTGGAAAGATTCGCGACCATGGTGCCCAGGGCGGCGCCCAGCGCACCCATCGCCGCCGACACCGATCCGCCGCCGGGGGCCTTGGACTCGCTGGCGGTTTCGAGCACGAAGCCTTCCAGCGTCATGTCGACCAGTTTCTGCTGGTGCGGGCGTTTGGCCTCGATGGCACGCATGACCACCATCTCCGCGGTCTGACCGGGG
>CAYVUQ010000295.1:0-2287 GCA_964454915.1 uncultured Puniceicoccaceae bacterium | reverse complement strand
ATATGGGTACATTCGGAAGCCACGTCTAAAGCGGTGGAGACGATGAATATCACGCTTCTGGAAAAAGCTCTCGAGGCGAGCACCAACTCCATCGTATTCACCGACGCATCCGGCCGGATCACCTACGTCAACCCCACCTTCGTTCGGACGACGGGTTACGAA
This sequence comes from uncultured Puniceicoccaceae bacterium, assembly GCA_964454915.1. Classification (GTDB taxonomy): domain Bacteria; phylum Verrucomicrobiota; class Verrucomicrobiia; order Opitutales; family Puniceicoccaceae; genus Puniceicoccus. The sequence goes on along the minus strand of CAYVUQ010000295.1, from coordinate 2,125 downwards.
GCCCACGAGGTACTCGGAAAATTTCCCAGCATCCTGAAATCCGGAAAGGTTCCGAAGTCCGAATACGAAAATCTTTGGAAAACCATCAAGTCCGGGAATACCTGGATGGGCACCTTCCACAACCGGAAGAAAGACGGAACCTACTTCTGGGAACGCGCGACCATCTTCCCGGTGATCTCCGGCGAAGGAGAAATCACCCACTTCGCTTCGATCAAGGAGGACATTTCCGCCGAAAAGCATGCCCAGGAGATGTTGAAAGCATTCGCCGCAGCGAACCGACTACTCCTCGAATCCATAAACCTCGACGAAACCATTGAACGGATTCTCGGCATTTTCGGACGGGCCTGCGGGGTGGATCGAGCCTACCTGTTCGCCGTTGAAGAGGAGGATGACGGGACGCCCGCCACCCTGAGAATCCGATCCGAATGGAACAGCGGGGATTTCCTCCCCCAAATCGACAATCCGGATCTCCAAAACCTGCCCGCCGAAGGCAGTGTTTTCGAGGAATGGATCGAACGGTTGAAACGCCACGAAACCATCTCGGTTCTTTCCCGCGACCTACCTCAGAACGAGAAAGCTTTGATGGAAGCCCAGGAGATCCAGTCGTTGCTTCTGGTGCCCGTCCATGTGGGTGAAAGGTTGTACGGCTTTGTCGGATTCGACGACTGCCGGACCCCCCGGAATTGGCCCGAAAGGGAAATCGACACGCTCCTGTCCGTCTCCTCCAACATTGGGATCGCCCTCCAGAAGAAGATCTACCAGGACGAAATCCAGGGTGCCTTCCTGAAAGCCCAGGAGTCGGCTGACGCCGCCCTCCAGGCCACCGCCGCAAAAAGCAATTTCCTGGCGACCATGAGCCACGAAATCCGCACGCCCCTGAACGGCATCCTCGGCATGACCCAGATCCTCCTCCGGGAGAATCTCGATCCCGAACACCGGGATTTTCTGGAGACGATCCATCGCAGCGGGCAGAGCCTCCACGCCATCGTCAACGACATCCTCGATCTCTCGAAAATCGAAGCCGGCAAACTGGAAGTGGCGAACCTGAGCTTCTACCTCCCGCCGATCGCAAGGGAGGTCATCGACCTCTACCGAAGCAACGCTACGGAGAAAGGCTTGGAGCTACGGCTGCAAGTGGCGGATGATTTTCCGTTCGCCGTCAACGGAGACCCGGACCGAATACGGCAAATCCTCTCGAACCTCGTTTCCAACGCTCTCAAGTTTACCGAGAAAGGTTCGGTGGTCATCCGTCTCCTGAAGTCCGACCGGAGCGACGAACGATACCGGATCGAGGTGGAGGACACCGGAATCGGGATCGACCCCGGAATCGGGAAGAACCTCTTCCAGATGTTTACCCAGGGCGACTCCTCCACCACCCGGAAATACGGGGGAACCGGCTTGGGGCTGGCCATCTGCCGACGGCTTGCCGAAGCCATGAAAGGGGAAATTGATTTCGAGAGCACTCCCGGGATCGGAAGCACCTTCCATGTCGAATTCCCCCTGCACAAGCCATCCGCGTTGAACGGAAAAACCTCCGAAGTCCAATTGCCTCTCTCCATCGAAACCGTACCGTCCACCACCCCCCCATCCCGCGTTCTGCTGGTTGAAGACAACCCGGTCAACCGGCGCGTCGCCCGGCTCCAGTTGAAGCAACTCGGCATCGAAGTCGAAATAGCAGTCGACGGGGAGGAGGCGCTTCGGGTGTACGAAGAACAAGGCCCCTTCGACCTCATCTTCATGGATTGCCGGATGCCCCGGTTAAACGGATTCGAAACGACCGAACGCATCCTCGCGAAGGCCGCTGACCGCCCGCCGTACATCATTGCGCTGACCGCAGCCTCAACGGAGACCGACCAGCAAATGGCCCGCAAAGCCGGAATGAAGGACTACCTGATCAAACCCGTCAGCCAGGCCCGCCTCAAGGAAGCCATCCGCACCTTCCAGAGCACGCGACTCCGTTAGTCCCTGGAATTTTCCGCCGAAGCGCGCTTCGGACCTCAGGATGAACTTGCCTCCCGGCACCCAAACCCTCACCCTCCCTCTCAAGTCGCCACCTTAGCTCAGCTGGTAGAGCAGTTGATTTGTAATCATCAGGTCGTCGGTTCGATCCCGACAGGTGGCTCCA
>CAYVUQ010000294.1:0-2297 GCA_964454915.1 uncultured Puniceicoccaceae bacterium | reverse complement strand
ATCATGAAGGTGTCGTCCGAAGTCCGCAGGAACGGTTCATAGTCGAAAAGCGGATGATGGTGCCGGGGCAGGCGGTTCACGAGGAACATCCCGCCGAGAGTGCCAAAGGCCGCCAGCAGGATGGTCAGTTCATAGAAAATCGGGAAAGGGAAAACGGGGCTGAAATACGGCTTGCCCCCGACGATCAGGGGATAGTCGAAATTCATGTAGGCTACGATGGCGAGTCCGGTGAGGAAACCGGTGACTCCCCCTATGAGGGTAAACAAGGGCACCCGCGACCGTTTCAGGCCCATGGCGTGGTGGATACCATGAATGGGGAAGGGAGAATAGCAGTCCCAACGCTTGAAACCTGCGTCGCGCACCTTTTCGCAGGCATGGAACACGTCCGGCGAGGTGCGGAAGGTGGCGGCGATTCCGAAAACTTTCTGTTTAAACGCGGCCATCAGGCTTCACCTCCTTTTCCGGGGTTGCGGTTGGCCGGGTGGTTATGATTGTGGGGGTCGGCCTGCGGGAGGCTGAGGGCTTTGACTTCGGAAAAGGCGATCAGCGGAAGGAAGCGCAAGAAGAGCAGGAAGAGGACGGAGAACACCCCGAAGGTCCCGAAGAACGTGAAGATATCAATGATCGTCGGCGAATAGTAGCCCCAGGAGCTGGGCAGGAAATCATTGGCCAGCGAAGTTACCGTGATCACGAATCGCTCGAACCACATGCCCACGTTTACAAAGATGGAGATAATCCAGACCAGAGCAATGTTCTGCCGGATCTTCTTGAACCAGAAAAGCTGGGGACAGATCACGTTGCAGGAGACCATGATCCAATAGGCCCAGGCGTACTGGCCGAAGGCCCGGTTGATGAAGGCGAATCCCTCATACGGGTTGGCACCGTACCAGGCAATGAAGAACTCCATGGCATAGGCGTAGCCGACCATGCTTCCCGTCGCCAGGGTGATCTTGCACATCGCGTCGATGTGGTACTGGTTGACCAAATCGTGCAGTCCGTACACCGCGCGGAGCGGGAGGATCAGGGTCAGTACCATCCCGAAGCCCGAGAAAATCGCCCCTGCGACGAAATAGGGGGGGAATATCGTCGTATGCCAGCCGGGGAGAATCGAAGAAGCGAAGTCGAAGGACACGATGGTATGCACCGAAAGGACCAGCGGCGTGGAGAGACCCGCCAACAGCAGATAGGCCATCTCGTAGTTGTGCCAGTGGCGGCTCGAATTGCGCCACCCCATGGCCAGGGTCCCGTAGAAAATGCGCCGCCAGACGGACTTGGCGCGGTCGCGCAAGGTCCCGAGATCCGGGATCATGCCCATGTACCAGAAAAGCACCGAAACCGTCCCATAAGTGGAAACGGCGAAAACGTCCCACTCCAACGGACTGCGGAAGTTCGGCCATATCCAGTTGGCGTTCGGCAGGGGGAACAGCCACCAGGCGAACCACACGCGACCGACGTGGAAGAGTGGAAAAATCCCCGCGCAGACCACCGCGAAAATGGTCATGGCCTCGGCCGTCCGGTTGATCGATGTGCGCCATCGCTGCTTCAGCAGACACAGGACCGCCGAGATCAACGTGCCGGCATGTCCAATACCGATCCAGAAGACGAAATTGACGATTGCCCAGCCCCAGTTGACGGGATTGGCGAGGCCCCACACGCCCACTCCGGTCGAGACGAGATAGATCAACCCCATCAGGGTGAAACTGGCGATCCCGCCCGCGATGGCGAAGGATATCCACCACCAGATCGGCGTCCTGCCCTCGACGATGCCGCAGACCTTTTCCGTCACCCAATGATAGTCGCGGTTGTTCAGGACCAGAGGACGGCGCGGGATATCGACGGGCTTCACCTCATCGAGAATGGCGGGGCGGGGAGCGTTTCCCGATGCTTCAGCTGCTGTGGACATTCCTCAGTTACTCCTCAGTGCTCGTTCGATGGGTGGGCGGGGGTTACGGCCTTGTGCGCGTCCGCGGGAAGGTTCACGCCATGGTCGTTTCCATGGCCGTCGGCGTGTCCTTTCCCATGGTCGCCTCCGTGGCCGTAGCGTTCCTCGTAATCCGTCCGCCCGAATGGCTGCTCGTAGCGGTAACGCTCGGGCATCTTCGGATTCGGATTGCGCAGTTTCGCGAGATATGTGGTTCGCGGTCTGGTGTTGAGATAGCCGAGAACGGCATAGTCCCGCGGGGACTGGTTCCAGCGTTAGACCTCGGACTCGGTCTCCAAGAGATCCCGGAACGAAATCGCCTCGGGCGCTCAGACCTGGAGGCAGGCGGTCATGAGCGTGACGTCGGGCAACTGAA
>CAYVUQ010000293.1:0-2309 GCA_964454915.1 uncultured Puniceicoccaceae bacterium | reverse complement strand
ATCATAGACCTTTTTGTTGCCGACCTCGCCGTCGATTTTGAGCACGCCCTCGATGTTTTCGCACATGTGGGTGACGATGGGGCGGGTGAAGGCGTACTGCGTGTCGGTGTCGATGTTCATCTTGACCACGCCGTAGTCGAGGGTCTCGCGGATTTCCTCGAGCGAACTGCCGGATCCACCGTGGAAGACGAGGTCAAAGTAGGCGTCCTTGCCGTGCTTGGCGATGACCGCGTCCTGGCCCTTCTTGAGGATATCGGGACGAAGTTTGACCGCACCGGGCTTGTAGGAGCCGTGCACGTTACCGAAGGTGGCGGCGAACATGTAGCGGCCCATGCCCTGGAGGGCTTCGTAAACCGCGACCATGTCTTCGGGGGTGGTGTAGAGTTTTTCGGCGGGGGTATCGGCGGAGCCGGCGGCACCGTCCTCCTCGCCCCCGACCACGCCGGCTTCGAGTTCGAGAATCATTTCCTGTTCACCGCAGAGTTTCAAATACTCGGCCGAGAGGGACAGGTTTTCCTCCAGAGGGAGATCGGAGGCGTCCAGCATGTGGGAGTTGAAGAGATTGCCTTCGCCCTTGGCGCGCCGTTCGGCGGTGGCGGCGATCAGTGGCTTGAGGAAGCCGTCAGCCTTGTTCGGCTGGCAGTGGTCGGTGTGGATTCCGACGAGAATGTCGTATTTTGCGGCGAGGCGGTGGACTGCCTCCGCGAGGACGATGCAGCCGAATGCGGCGTCCTTCACATTGAGGCCGGAGGCGAACTGGCCGCCGCCGGTGGAGAACTGGATGATCCCGTCGGACTTTGCGTCCGCGAAGGCCTTCAGGGCGGCGTTGATGGTCACGATGGAGGTGACGTTTACCGCCGGATAGGCGTAGTCGCCCTTTTGGGCGGCGTCGAGCATCGCTTCGAACTGCTTTGGTGTGGCTACTGGCATGGGTCTGTTCGTTTTTGGATTAGATAAATTTATTGAATGAAACCCTGATAGAAAGGAATGTTGTGGCGTTTGCCAAGAAGGAAATCTCGTCAATACGCGAAGTCGCAGCCGAGACTGCCGACGAGGGAGTCTCGGTAGGCCGGTTTCGAAATCTGTTCAAGGGCATCGGACGCCCGTTGCTCCCGGTCGGAGAGCAAGTCCTCTCCCAGGCCGGCGAGGAAGCGTCGGTCGCGGCGGATGCGCTTCAGGTAGTCGGCGATCCTCTCGTAGTGTCGGCGTTCGAAGGCGATCTGGTTGTCGAGCCGCCTGGCGTACCAGTCCGAGGCGAGGACATTCTCGCGCGTGAAGAGCGTGCGCAGCTGCGGATCGGCGAGGGACCTGTTTTCGAAATGCCCCTCGGCCATGACGTGCAGGAGTGCTCGCAGTGGCGGGCAGGCCAAATCGACCGAACCATCGTCGAAGTAGTTGAGGGCAACGCGCCGGTGGGCTTCGACGATGTTGCGGACGCTGTCCGCGAATGCTTCGGGATCCTGCAATTCGGGCCGGAGCATTTCCTCGGTGAAGACGGATGTGGGGTTGTTGAAAATCCTTCCGAGAATGATGCGTGCGAAACGGGCGGTGATACGGTAGCCGAGGCGGCTGGCGAGAAGGGTTTCGCCGTCATGTTGGAAGTCATCCACCTTCTCAAGGTATCCGTTCTCGATCATGAACTCCGGGTCCCGTTCGCGGGGGAGCAGGCGCGACCAGATTTCCGGGACGAGCAGGCTGATGTCGTGGTCCACCCGGACCTTTGGCCCGATGCAGCCTGCGGAAGTCATGAAGGCCGGGTATCCGCCCAGAATGAAGCTGACCAGGGCGTTGTTCAGGTCGTGCACCGGGAGCAGAGCGTTGAAGGGTCCCTTGGTGAGGGCACCTTCCGATCCGGCACCTGTGGTGGAGGGGGATTTGCCGGTCAGGCTGGCGGTAAACTCCATGAACAATTCCGGCAACTCGAAGAAGTGGATCGGATTGAAGGGACAGAGGGCGCGGATACCGGTCTCCGGGTCGGGCGGGTTGTTGCGGTGCCCCGGGAGAACGGCGGTTACCGGAAAGTGGACGGGTGCTTGCGGCTTTAATCGGCGGAACATCCGGGCGGCCATCCGGGCGACATAGTTTCCCTTGTCGTTTTCGATATCGGGGCGTATCTGGAGGTAGCGCGGATTCCTGGTGAGAGCCCCGTTGACGATGCGCGGATTGGCGGAGGATGCGCAGTATTCCGGGTGGCGGGCATCGGCGAAGCGGGTCAGGCGTTGGCGCATCGGCTCGGTGTATTGTTCGAACCGGATGGTGTCGTTCATCTGCTCCCGCACCTCGTCATGGGTAAGGGGATGGTAGTTGGA
>CAYVUQ010000292.1:0-2316 GCA_964454915.1 uncultured Puniceicoccaceae bacterium | reverse complement strand
CTGGAGCTTCACGACTTCAACTGCGGCCTGAAGGCATACCGGCGGGAGGTGGTCTCCCACATCCGGCTCTACGGTGAGATGCACCGCTTCACTCCCATCCTCGCTGCGGCTGAAGGTTTCCGGGTGGCCGAGATTGAAGTCCCCCACCGTCCGCGCACCCACGGTAAATCCAAATACGGACCCGGTCGCTTCCTCAAAGGCTTCCTTGATCTCGCAACGGTCACCGTGATGACCCGATACCTGCGCCGACCCGCACACGTCCTGGGAGGGTTCGGCGTGGCTTCCGGGTCCGTGGGATTCGCCATTCTCGCCTGGCTTTCTGCACGAAAGATTTTCGCCGGAGTCGATATCCAGAGCCGACCGCTCTTCTTCCTCGGTATCCTCCTCCTGCTTCTGGGTGCCCAGCTCCTGTCCATGGGTTTGGTCGCGGAGCTGATCAACTTCCACAACCGCCAGGAGGTGTCCCGACACGTGGTCGAGAAAATCGGGGGGACCCCGCCACCGAAAGCCGGACCAAACGAATGAGCAGGAAATCGCCGCAGCCTCACTCAAATCGGTGGGACACGGCCGCAGTCGCCACCTTCGGCCTCTTCGCCGTCGTCTCGATTCTTACCATGGGCGACTACGGGATGTCCTGGGACGAGTGGTTCCGCTGGCGTGGCGGACAGGAGAAGCTCCTTTACTATCTTGCTCTCTTCGGTGACGGAAACCTCGTCTCGGCAACCCCCTTCGCCAAGGCTGACCCCTACCCCGGCCTTTTCGACCTGTCGGTCGCCATTATCAACGAATTGACCGGTTCCCCGCTGTTTCAAACCGGGCATTCGCTAAGCCTCGCTTTCGGATTCCTGGCTGTCCTGGCGGTCTGGATGACGGCCAGGCGCATCGGAGGACCCAGGGCCGGCTTCATCGCACTGCTCCTGCTGATCCTTACCCCGAGATTCTATGGACACCAGTTTTTCAATCCCAAGGACATTCCCTTCGCAGCAACCTACGCTTGGTCATTGTTCGCGTTGCTTGCCTTCATGGAAGGCTTTCCACGTCCAAACTGGAAACAGGTTGTCGCCCTCGGCACGGCCATCGGATTGACCCTCGCCACCCGCATTGGCGGCCTCGTTGTTTTCGCCTACCTCGCCGTCGCCTGTGTATGGGCACTGGCGCGAACCGCAGCTCTTTCCGAACAGGGAACCCGTCTGTATCAAACTGCGGACGCCGGAATCAAGTTGTTCATTCGTTGCTTTCTCGTCGGCATCATCGCGTTGGGCGTCCTCCTGCCATGGTGGCCCTACGCCCATTCGGATCCCTTCGGGCGACTGCTCGAAACCTTCATGACGGTAAGCGAATATCCCTGGAACGGCCCCGTGCTCTACCGGGGTCAGGTGTCCGCGGCAACCGACCTTCCATGGCACTACCTCCCCACCTGGCTGGGAATCACCGCTCCGCCAATACTTCTCGCCGCACTGGCCACAGGCATTCTGGTAGCCATCGGTCAAATTCGATTCCTTTCCTCTCGATGGAGGGATACGCCCACTGCCCAAGTGGGGATCATCCTTCTGTTTGCAATCTTTCCGATCCTGTTCGTCATCTGGAAGGATTCGACGCTCTACGATGGGATGAGGCATCTGCTCTTTGTCCTCCCACCACTTGCCGCACTCGGAGGTCTGGCTCTGGATCAGTTCTTCCGCAATACTTCGCTGATTCCCAGGGTGACCGTCGGATCGGGACTCGTGCTTCTCGCGCTTTGCTCGCTTTGGCCCATGGTACGCCTCCACCCCTACCAGTATACCTATTTCAATCCGTTCGTCGGTGGACTCGCCGGAGCCGAGGGACTATACGAAACGGAGTATTGGGGAACTTCCCTGAGGGAAGCCGTCGAAATTCTCGAAGACCACACGGCCATGAATGGGATCGACGAAAACGGGCTCAAGGTGTGGTCGTCGCAGCCCGCTATCGCTTCGCACTATTTCTTTCCCTCCGGATGGATTCCCGTGGGTGATCCCAGGCAGGCTGATTTCTTCATCGCATTGTCCCGCGGAAGGAATCTCGAACGACTCCCGGGGATACGAGTCGGAACGGTAGCCCGCGACGGAACAGTGTTTGCGGGCGTCTCCGCTTCAACCCACTCAACACTGCCCCCCGGAACTGGCGAGAGCCTCGGCAACGAGCCTTGATGAAGAGTCTGGAAATTCCGCTTTCGCCGAATCCAATCCCTGATCAATCACGTTTGTCTTCACCGCTTCCTCGGGAGGAACCCAATCCTTTAGAACAGCACGAGTCCAGACCTCGGGCTCCATGATAAGATTCTCATAATGCACTACT
>CAYVUQ010000291.1:0-2320 GCA_964454915.1 uncultured Puniceicoccaceae bacterium | reverse complement strand
TCCATCAGTAGTCCCGTTCCCGCCGCATGGCCTCCACCGTGGAAATATCCTCACGCCCGTCCCCGGCAACTCCGGGGCTGCGGCGAGGCGCAGGCAATCGCTCGCGCGAAGCGGAGTGAAGCGTTAGGCCGGCCGTCCGCACCTTGTGCTCCAAGTCCTTGGGATTACCCGATCGCGATGCCTTGGCGGTCACCAAATAGGCGACCGGCTCCTCCCTCAGGCACACTTCGATCGTCCCATTTTCTTCGATTTCTTTCAAATAACGGGAAAGATGCGTTTTCAACTCGCTCACCTTGACTTTCATTCGGTTAATCTAGTCCATAAACAAGACCAAGTAAATCTATTTATCATCTAAAATCGGAACCGCCCTTCGATCCCATCCCATGAAACCCGGACCCTTCACCACCGCCAGCCTTGTGGCCGACGCCCTTTCGCTCGGGCCGCACTGGATCTACAACCCGTCGAAAATCGCCCGCCTCTACCCCGAAGGCATCACCGCGTTTTCCGATCCGCAGAGCGACTTCCACCCCAACCGCAAGGCGGGCGAGTTCACCCACTACGGGGACCAGGCCTGGTTCCTCTGGAAATCCCTCGAGCGGCGCGGGGGCTTTTGTCCCGACGGATGGCGCAACGACTGGATCGCGGCCATGGAAGACTATGATGGTTACCGGGATGGAGCGACGAAGGAGACGCTCGCCTCGCGGGGTCGTGCGCCTTCGGGCTCCAACGATCTGGCCGGAGCCTCCCGGATCGGACCCCTTCTCGATCTCGGTCTTCCCCTCGCCGACACGGTGGATGCGGCCCGGCGGCAGACCTCGCTGACCCACGGGGATCCCTCGGTCGCCGACGCCGCCGAATTCTTCGTGCGGGCGGTGTTCGCGATCCGGGAGGGAGACGGATTCCGCGACGCCTTGGCCCGGGCCGCGAACGAGGGAGGCTACGACGCGCTTGATCCCGCCGCGCATCTTGAATCGGCCTCGGGGGCAGACCCGGAGGACGCGACGGGCACGGCCAAAAGGATGGGCCTCACCTGCCACCTTCCCGAGGCGTTTCCGTTGACCCTCTATCTCGCTCTGCGTCCCCGAAAGGGCCTTCTCGAAACGCTGGGCGACAACGCGCTGGCGGGAGGCGATAGCTCGGCCCGGGGGATGCTTCTGGCCCTCCTTTTCGCGGCCCGCGGGGACCGTGAACACGAGGACCTCACGGGCGAATTGGCGGTTTTCCGCGCCGCATCCTTCCAGCCCGGCGCCAACTCGGTTCGCATCGACGGCGAAAACGGCGCGCTGGCCGGGGTGCTCGAAATGCCGGACGACGCCCCCCGCGCCTACGCCCTCTTCGCCCACTGCTTCACTTGCGGGAAGGATTTTCTTCCGGAAAATCGGATCACCCGCCATCTCGCCGACCGGGGGATCGCGACGCTGCGGATCGACTTCGCCGGCCTCGGGAAGTCGGAAGGCGAGTTCAAGGACTCGTCCTTCCTGACGAATCTCGACGATCTCGTGCGGGCGGCCGACTGGCTCGGCGAACACCTCGCCGCGCCCAAGCTTCTGGTCGGCCACTCGCTCGGCGGGGCGGCCGTCCTCGCCGCAGCCGACGAGATTCCCGGGATCCGCGCCGTTGCGACGATCGGGGCTCCGGCGGATCCGGCGCACGTGACGGAACTGTTCGGTGCCCGGATCGACGAAATCCGGGAGCGGGGCGAAGCGGAGGTTCGGCTGGCCGGACGATCCTTCGTCATCGGCCGGCGTTTTCTCGACGACCTGGAAACCCTCGACCACCTCGAGGAGCTGGAGAGCCTTCGCGACATCGACGTGTTGATCCTCCACGCCCCGAAGGACACGACCGTCGGCATCGACAACGCGGCCCGGATTTTCACCGCCCTCAAGCACCCGAAATCCTTCGTTTCGCTGGGCGAAGCCGACCACCTGCTCAGCGACCCCAAGGACGCCGAATACGCCGCCAGCCTCATCGAAGTCTGGGCCCGCCGGGCCATCCAGGGATGAGGACGGGAGATGGAGCGGAAATGACGGATGATGAAATCCGAATGATGAAATCCATGGAGAGGAATGGCGACAGCCGTTTCTACGGTCGCACGCACAAAAACGAAATCGAACTCACATGGCGGAGGCGAACCAGCGCTTCGGCGACGCCTACAACCGGACCGGGCTAACCCCGCTGGTGGCTACATGGTTCAAGGCCTGGCCCAGGTGGACGGTGTAACCTCGGATCGACCGGCTCAGTCCCTTGCAAACGGATTCATCACCCGCACCCCTTCGAAATCCTGTCCGTCATTCAGATCCTCCGAGAGAACACGGTCACA
>CAYVUQ010000290.1:0-2339 GCA_964454915.1 uncultured Puniceicoccaceae bacterium | reverse complement strand
TATTCTCTTTCTCCCTTTAATGCTTAGGCAACAATAATCATGAAAACTTGGACTGGTGCCCCCTCCGATCCCTCCTCAGTAAGCATTTCGTAAAATCCAGTGAAAAACAGGGCGGATTCGTGTAGTTTAAATCGAGGTGGACTAGCCTCGGAGAGAACTTGCCGAGCCTTAGACTGAAGGGAACTGTATGTACTTCACTCGTTTGAACCCGAAGGGTAGATCGTTTTCCAGTCGTCTTTCATGCTCACAACCAACCATCCGTATCCGGGGGCGGCATCGAGAGCCTTGTCGAGCGTTCCAAAATGTGATTTGCGGTCGTAGGCCCATTCCCGTTTCGCATCATCGTGATGCACGAGGAGACCGAAACGCAGGGAATCGTCATCCGAACCACGGGGAATAGTGGTGTATTGCAACATCTCCAGGTCCCCATCGGAATTTCCCCCAGCGAAGACGGGGCGGCGCCCGATGTGCTGGTAGATTCCCATTGGTTTGCCTGTCTTGTCATCGATGAAGTCCAGACTCGGCAACTTCTCGATCACCGGAACACCATCTTTCATCGCAAACTTTGCCTTGAGTTCGCTGCCGACGACTTGCTCCGCCGGGACGCCGTAGACCTCCTCGGTAAAGACCCGCATGAAGTCCACTCCCCCGCCAGAGACGATAAAAACCTTGTATCCCGATCCCCGAAGGTAATCTATGAGTTCCAGCATCGGTTGGAAGACCATGTCTGTGTAAAGCATCTTCGTCTCGGGGTGTTTCGCCGTTTTGATCCACTCACCCACTTCCGCTGCATACTCATCTCCTGTCATGCCAGAGGACGATGCGGTAACGAGCTCCATAATCGCCTTGTCACCACCGGAGAGTGCTTTGGCGTAGTCACTCTTTAAAACGGATGCGAAAGGTTCCGTGGTCTTCCAGTCGGGATTTTGCGGTGCGAGCTTGTTGATCCGGTCGAAGATGAAAAAGAGCTGAAAATACATCGGCTGCTCCGACCAGAGCGTTCCGTCATTGTCGAAGACCGCAATCCGCTCGGCGGGCGGCACGAAATCGGGTGAGTCCTCTGTAGTGGTCGATTGAACAAACTCAACGATCTTCTGCTTGGCCGCCGTGTCGTTCCAGGAAGGCAGCGGTTCGGAGTGCAGAACCGAGGCTGCGAGCAAAAAGGTAGACAGGAATAATATAGATCGATTTAGTTTTTTCATAAGTTTCTTTCCCGGAGATATAATCGGCGGTCCCAGCGTCTCAGAATTGGAGATTGAATCCAGCAAATACCTGCCACTGCGCGAAAGAATCTCCGCGATCGACGACCGAATACTGCGGCTCTACATAGAGGTTGTAAACGATCTCTTTTGTCGGGAAGACCTTCCCAAGACCCAACCCGAGCGGAATGGTATAGTCGTCACTCTCGAAATCGTAGACCATGATCCCGGTGCTGCGCAGATAGAGTCCGCCGCCCAATTGGTAAAAGACAAAAGGCTGGAAGGCTCCCTCGTTAACGTCCGGCGCCGAGGAATCTCCGGCGAAGCTCGCCTGCCAGGTGAGCAGGTAGCCATACTGGACGACCTTAGAGGTGGCATCGAATAAGACATGGGCGAAGCCCGCCGACCATTTTTCACTGCCCACCCGGTCATCGCTGGCCGTCGGAGCGGTGAGCTGCGGACCGATTCCGACGCTCAAGCCCGGATTCCCCGTATCGAAAAGATAAGCCGCAAAGATATTAAAATCTCCCACCCCGGTCGTGTGCCCGCCGTTATCGGGAACCGTGTTGACTGGCAGGCTCGCGCGGGCCAGCCACTCCGTATCGTAGATATTAAAAGGCTGTGCCGCGCGAAGGATAAACTGGTTCGCATCTTCGTCCACTCCAGTGAACTCCCCAACATAGTAATTCTGAAAATTGATCGCGGTGGTGTTGGCCAGAGGATTGTTGGCCTGCGCTGCCGAACTCGATCCGCTGGCAGTGCTTTGATCCGCCGCCGGAAGAAGGGTCGAGAGTCCTAAAAGTCCCACGAACCCAAAAACGGTCGCCCGCCTATTGCTTCTCAAAGGAGCAGCAGTTTTTGAAATCAGGGGTCGTTCGGGCGGCTGTGTCTTTTTCATATTTTTTCCAGCCTCAATCATACCCTTCGCCCCTCATCACCGCAATAGACCCAAAAGGCATTTGGCGATGTCCTTGAGGGCAATTCGCGATTATTATCGATTAATGTCAACACTGTCGAAGAGTCTGCGGCTTTCCGGCGAAATCCGACACCCCGTAAAAACGGCACCCCCCCGGCACTCCCCCGGGCAAGCCTAAAGGCATGCCCCACGTGGGTGGGTTGCTTCAGCGCCCACTGTTGAAG
>CAYVUQ010000289.1:0-2350 GCA_964454915.1 uncultured Puniceicoccaceae bacterium | reverse complement strand
CTGATGATCCTGTTGATGGGCTTCGGCATTCGTTTCGTTTTGTACGATGAAGACGGACCGAACCTTGATTGGGTCTACCGGCGTTACTTCGGCGGGCGGATGAAAAAAAATAATGCCCGGTTTTCGCGGACGGCCGGTGTGATCATCCTGCTCATCGTCATCCTGTATGGCGTGCTTCTGGTCCAAAACGGATTTGCTCCCTTGAGCGGACAACTCGTCGGTGGCTGATCCCGATAGGCGGAAGATCATCCATGTGGACATGGATTGTTTTTACGCCGCCGTCGAAATGCGGGACGATCCGTCGCTGGCGAAAGTGCCTTTGGCGGTGGGAGGCTCCAGCAGGCGGGGAGTCGTCTGCACTTGTAATTACCGCGCTCGCGCGTTCGGAGTGCGCTCGGCCATGCCGAATTTTCAGGCGGTGCGGCTTTGCCCGGATCTTGTGTTCGTAAAGCCGCGTTTCGAGCGCTATAACGAAGTCTCCCGGGGAATCCGGAAGATTTTTCTCTCTTACACCCCGCTGGTCGAACCCCTTTCGCTGGACGAGGCCTATCTGGACGTATCGGAATGGGATCGTCCCGCGACCGATATCGCGAAAGAAATCCGGCACCGGATTCGAACGGAGTTTCACCTTCCGGCCTCGGCGGGGGTGGCCCCCAACAAGCTGGTGGCCAAAATCGCCAGTGACTGGAAGAAGCCCAACGGCCTGTTCGTTGTACCTCCCTCCCGGGTGGATTCGTTTGTCGCGGAGTTGCCGGTGCGCAAACTGTGGGGTGTGGGTAAGCGGGCGGAAGAGCGGCTGCTCGCTCTGGGCTGCCGTACCTGCGGCGAACTCCGCCGGATTCCCGAGGCGGATTTGTGCGGCCTGTTCGGTCGTTTCGGCACGGAACTCTTCCTGCAGTGTCGGGGGATCGACAACCGGCCGGTGGTGCCTTCGCGGGTGCGGAAGTCCCTGAGTAACGAGAGAACCTACGGGGATCGGGTCGAATTCGTGGAAGATCTGGACGAACGGATTGCCGAACTGCACGCAGAGCTTGTGGCGGATCTCGCCGCCCGACCGGGATTGCGGGACAAAGTGGCCGGACCCTTCGTGAAAGTGAAGTTTTCCGATTTCACCCAAACCACGGTAGGTCGTGCCGGGGCCGGATGCGACCTGGAAACGGTCCGGAACCTGGCGAGGGAGGCGTTCGAACGGAAAGACCTGCCGGCGCGTCTTCTGGGAGTGGGGGTCCGGTTTCTGGAAACCGGTTCCTCCTTCGAACAATTGGAGTTTCCCTTTCGGAACGGTCTGTTCGGGATGCCGGCGGATACGGATTGATTCGCCTGCTTTGTTTCGTGGACAACGGTGGAGGGGCCGTTCTACGCTTGGGGTTTTCGCAAAAGAGTATGGGCAAAGAGCTGATTTCCGTCGTGATCCCGGTTTTCAACGAGGAGGGCAATCTTCCCGATCTTCGGGAGCGGCTTGTCGGTTCCCTGGAGGCATGCGGTTTCGATTGGGAATGCATCCTCGTTAACGACGGGAGTTCGGACGACACGGCGACGATACTGAATCGGTTCGAAGCGGAGGATCCGCGTTTCCGGGTCATTCATTTCCGGAGAAATTACGGTCAGACGGCGGCCATGCAGGCGGGTTTCGATGCCGCGCGCGGTTCGGTGATCGTTCCCATGGACGGGGATTTGCAGAATGATCCGGCAGATATCCGGACGATGGTGGAAAAGCTCGGGGAGGGCTTCGATGTCGTCTCGGGTTGGCGGAAAGACCGGAAGGACAAGAAATTTTCGCGGGTTTTCGTCAGCCGGATGGCCAATCGCATCATCTCGTTCATTTCGGGGGTGCGCCTGCACGACTATGGCTGTTCGCTCAAAGCGTATCGGCGTCAGGTCCTCGATGGCGTCCGCCTTTACGGCGAGATGCACCGGTTCATCCCGATCTATGCGAGCTGGCAGGGCGCTAGAGTCGCCGAGATTCCCGTGGCCCATCATCCGAGAACCCGGGGAAAGTCCAGTTACGGTTTGGAGCGTGTCTTCAAGGTGATTCTCGACCTGATGGTCGTGAAGTTTCTCCACAAATACTCGCACAAACCGATGTACCTCTTCGGGGGGATCGGTCTGACGTTTTTCCTGCTGGGATTCTTTTCGTTTGTCTGGATGTTCTGGTTGAAGTGGGTGGAGGACATTCAGCTGACCGGAACACCACTGCCGTTGTTGGTGGTTTTCATGGGGTCCCTGGGTGTGATTTCCATCCTCATGGGGCTTCTTGCGGAATTGGGGACCCGCACCTACTTCGAGTCGCAGGGCAAATTGACCTATTTGGTCCGCGAGCCGGTTGCCTCGCCGCCGGCTGCGCCGATTT
>CAYVUQ010000288.1:0-2356 GCA_964454915.1 uncultured Puniceicoccaceae bacterium | reverse complement strand
GAATCACACGTGGTCCGCCCTCCGCAACGGCACGGGTCTCCTCCCAAAGAGCACGCAGGTTGTCGCGGGTGGCAGCCTCGTCCCACTTCATCACCGCATAGGGCTGCACGAATCCCACCCCCACCGGCGGGGAGGGCACCCGCCCCACCGACGCTACGAAATACCAACCCGCTCCGAACAACAGGACCCCCGTCGGCACGACCAGTTCAAGCGGAACCGACCGGAAAAAGGGGAGCATACCCTTCCGTTTCCAACCCGTGAACGGGCATGAAAGCCAACGCGCCAGTGCCACGTTGATCCAGACGAGCAAAAAGGAAATCCCCCACCCTCCGGTCACCGGAGCCAGAGCCAGCATGGCTGGGCGGTTCCACTGCGACACCGACACCGGGTTCCACGGAAATCCCCAGAATATCCAGGTGCGGGTCCACTCCAGGACCACCCACAGGCCAGCCGCCCCCAGGGGCACCCACCAGCTTCCACGCGCACGCACCACCGGACCCCAGATCGAAAGCCACAGGGCAAGAAAAAGGGCCAGGATAGCCGCCAAGGCAACCGTACCGGGAAAAGTCACATGCCGCAGCCAGATCAGCGAGGGCAGCCAACCGACAAAGCCGCACATCCACCCCCAACCGAAAACGGACCACCGCCGCCGCCCCCGCCAGTCCACCAAAAGGAGCGGAACGAGGAAAAACCACCCCGCCTCGGCCAACGACAAGGGAGGGAACAGCCCGAAAGAGAGCACTCCGCTCAGCACCACCCCCGCCCCCGCGGGCCAGCGGAAACGGAACCCCGACCGCGGGCCGCCGACTTCCGGTGCCGCATTCATCTGAGAATCGGACATGAACCACGCATCAGCCGGATTCCAACTCTCCATCGAAAAAGCCACAAATGGGAGGGTAACCCAGCAGGATTTCCTGCATAACGACAACCGTCACCAGGCAACTTTGTGAAATTTTCGAGCCAAAGAAACTTGGACAATAGACTTGCATAGAACCTCGTTTGTGGATTGGTATGGGGTCTGAGCCCTACCAACACCATGACAGAGCAACGATTCAACCAATTGTGGGACACCGTGATCGGAGGTCCAGCCGGAAATGCCGGGAATCAGGACTGCGAAACAAACGGTATGTCCACTTCCCTCGCCGATGCCATCATCGCCGCCGAAGAGTCAGGTGAGTCGTTGGCGTTGGATGATTGGAAAGAAAACGAGGACTAGGTTTTGCCCGAAGGACAAGAAAGCGAACAGGTCCCGTCCGAAAAGATACGGAAAGCAGCCTACGCGAGCATCAAGCAGCTGCTTCGAGAAATCGAACGCCTTGGCTTAAAGGCCGTCATCACCGACGAGGTTGAAGACGAAATTGTCGGGCGCACCCTTAAACACCACAAAGAGCACCTCAGGCTGCACAACTTCCGACAGCAGCACGTCGATGGGTTCAAGTTGGTTTCTTGGCTCGGTTGCTTCGCGCTTGATCTGGTAATCGATAACCAATCGGATGCGGATGACTTCCAAGTCAGAAAGTTTTCTCGTGCTATCGTGAATCTCCTTTCGGGATTTCTCAAGGTCGAGACAGGTATCGAGCTTCCGATCAAGACTCGTAAACTCCTGGCGAGGTGCCTGCTTGAGGAAAAGTTTAACGACAACTCCGACCACGGCATTTGGATGAACGGACTCTTTGTCGCCTTCCACATGGCCGTTGTTTCCAGTAATCTCACACTCAGAGCCACCCGGCTCCGGTAGAACGAGGGCTTGGCGAAAGTCTCCACTTCCGATCCCGATCAAGCGACCGACCATCACTCTTGGGCTTGCCCTCATCCCCCCTCTTCCCTAGGAAAACCCTCACCAATGCGAGGGTAGCTCAGCAGGATAGAGCATCGGTCTTCTAAACCGACGGTCGTGGGTTCGAATCCCACTCCTCGCGCCACGCGCGCCTTCGCGAAGCGAACTCCACGCAAAACCACTCCCCGAAGGTCCCGCCGTAGCACGCAACGAACAACCCAGGAACGCTTGTGGGCAGGGGCCGATTTTTCGGTTTACCCGGCTCCCCGCATTCCCCTAGCCTTCCGGTCGTATGAAGGAATTCTTCCCCACCTCCAGGATCCGCTATGAGGGTCCAGATTCCAAAAACCCGCTTGCGTTCAAGCATTACAACGCTGACGAAGTCGTCGAGGGAAAGACCATGCGGGAACATCTCCGCTTCGCCGCCCCCTACTGGCACGTGATGCGCAACCCGCTGTCCGACCCCTTCGGTGCAGGCACCGCTCACATGCCCGGGGACTACGGGAGCGACTCCGTCGATAACGCACTCAAGCGGGTCGAAGTCTTTTTCGAGTTCCTCGACAAGATGGACATGGACTT
>CAYVUQ010000287.1:0-2362 GCA_964454915.1 uncultured Puniceicoccaceae bacterium | reverse complement strand
CGAAGAAACCGTCGCCAAAGAGTTCACGCAAAAGATGGTCCTCCAACCCGAATAGCCCCAACGATCCATCACCCATCAAATTTGCCTCGACAATTTCCCCGCTTCACCCGACCTTTTCCTTCGCCCACCGCTCTGGGTAACGCCTTGGGGGACTAGCTCAGCTGGTTAGAGCGCCTGCTTCACACGCAGGAGGTCGGCGGTTCGAGTCCGCCGTCTCCCACCAGGCATCGCTTGAAATTCCGCGAAAAGCGAAGGCGGGCTCATGACCCAAAGAAGATCCGAACGCTCAAAGCTACGGCTCGGCAAGCCAGCAACGCTTCCAGTTCCTGAAGGGGCGGCCGGGTGCCTTGACAGCCGACAACACCATGTGACATTTTCCCACCGTTTGAAAGCAATCCAACCCATGAGCCGACCAAACCCTTCCTCCTCGCCCGCAACCATCCGCTCTCCACAAACCGTCTGCCGGGAAATCCTTCAGGCAATTCCCGAAAAAACCCGTCGAAAGACGGTTACAAAGTCGATCCGTTTCTCGAATGACGATGTTCCGGCTTTCCTCGGGCAGCTGAACCGTTTCGAGGCCCAGTCCGCAAAGAAGGATTACGCGCTACGATAGGGTAAGCATATCATGGTAGGATTCGCGCGAGAGGCTCCGGCGTTGGGCAGAGCGGAGTTCTTCTCGGTCGAGCGCCCGTTCTCCTACTTTCGCTTTCGCGAAAACCGTTTTCAGGAGCTGCCATCTCTCGCCCGGATTTTTTCCCAAGCCCGTTGCCTTGGGGCAAAGACCCTTGTCCTTGAGGAAATTGACCCCATAGCAGCGGAGGATCTGGCAACCGAGAGCGAAGACCTCGAAAAGCGCTTTGGCCAGGGAGTGCAAACACGGGTCATCCGCCTGAGTTTTTTCACCGCGAAATCGGAGGTCGTCCGCCAAGGTCTGGAATCCCTCGACGAGCGGGATTTTCTCGGTTACGCCATTTACCGGGAAGATCATGTGAGCAAACTCCGGATTAAGCGCGTGCACGAATCGGTTTTGCGCTTCAGCCGGATCACCCATAACTATGTCCGGCGTGAGCCTTCTTGGTCCGCGCAGGTGGCGGGGCGGAAGTTTCGGATCACCGGATTTCTCTATGCGCAGCAAAACGGCTTTACCAATGTCTGCGCGCACGCTGCTCTCCGCACCATGGCCTCGGCCTACCACCCCCGCGGCGACCTCACCTATCGGAAAATCAACGATCTTCTGGGGATCGACCATGTGCAAAACTGGGTCGGCGAGGCGCTCGATGGTAGCGGTAACGGTGTCGGGCTGAGCATGGGAAACATGCTGAAAGTGTTTGACCACGTCGGAGCGCGGTGCATCCAGGCCGATTACTCCACGCCTCCGAACCCCAAAGGCACCCCGCCGACCCTTCAGATCCCTTACCAGCATTACCTGTATGGTTCCATTGAGTCCGGTTATCCCGCCGCGATGGTTTTCGACACGAGCGATGACGCGAGTAAACATGTGGTCCCTGTCTTCGGCCACACCTTCAACCGGGATCTGTGGGTTTCCAATGCCGAGCGATCCTACTTTCAGATCGGGAAAGAGACGCGATTCCTGCCGAGTGATTCCTGGCTCAGTTCCTTCATCATGCACGATGACAACTGGGGATCGAACTTCTGCTGCCCGAAGCACTATCTGAAGCCTACCGATTCTCATTCGGGCGGGCGGAAAACGAAGGAATCGAAGGCCGACAACCGCGAATGGCTGGCCCATGTCATCGCCACTCTTCCCAGTGAAATCAAAATGAACCCCATCCATGCCGAAGCAATCGGCCTGGATTTCCTTTCCACCCTCCTTCCCCATATGCCGCCCGAAGACAACGAATGGGCGGAGCGGCTGGAACAGTGTGTCCGCGACGGCCTGGTTGTCTATCGACCGATCCTAGTCTCCGGGTTCGAATACGCGGATCATCTGGCAGCAGTGCGCGGGTGGAGAATCAGGAAGAGGATCTCGCCATCCCTCCTACAACCGCTACGCGAAGCACTGGGGGATGATCCTTACTGGTTGGTCGAAATGTCGCTCCCCGAGTTGTTTGCATCAAACCTGCGGAAAATCGGCGAGGTATTACTGAACCCCAGGCTAAAGCCAAAGCCTAATCGTGACTTCTCCTCTTTCGTCCTGGCTCGCGTTCCCGGCCATTTTGCACTGCTTGGAAACCGTGAAAGCGATGAACCGGAGTTCCGCTTTCTGCCCTCGGGGGTGGACTCCCATGTTTCCGTTTTCGGTCGGGACGATTAAAATCGGTTTCTTACGACCGGGAATCCGGCTCCTGATCCAGCTAAAACCCCGTCTAGACCCCGCCCGGTTTTTCGGAGGGATTAGAAG
>CAYVUQ010000286.1:0-2371 GCA_964454915.1 uncultured Puniceicoccaceae bacterium | reverse complement strand
GAACCGCCGACCTCGTCCTTACCAAGGACGCGCTCTGCCGACTGAGCTACAAGGGCGGCGAAAGTGCCTTTCGAGATGATTGTTGCTTGATTCTGTCGTAAGTTGTTTGATTAGACGAAAGCGGAGGAGAATGAGTTTCAAAGACCACTCCGTCAATCCCTGATTTCAAGAAAATTTTTATGCCTGCCGCACCCACCAAAATCGAATCCATCGGCGAGGAAATCGCCATCCTCTGGCCCGACGGCCATGAATCCTATCTGCCCCACGAATTCCTGCGGGAGCAGTCTCCCAGCGCAGAAAACAAGGGGGAGGTCGACATTCTGGGCGTTCGCCACGGAGGGGACGGACCCCGGCTTTTCCCGGGCGTGCGGATCGTCGGCTGGGAGAAAGTCGGCAATTACGCCGTGTGTTTCCACTTCTCGGACGGACACTCCACCGGAATTTATTCGTGGGATTATTTGCGGAAGATCGAGGCGGAGCGGGGATCGGAGGAGTAGCATGGATCCTCGCAGGCCGAGGCTTCGGCCTTGCCCCGCCGGCAGCCGCTCCGTCTCAAGCCCGCCGAATGTCCTGGCTTGAGAACGCTTTTCCGGGTTCGGTTCTTGTTCTCCTCCCCTTTTCCATGCGATTCTCTCAGATATAAGGTTGATCCGAAAAGAAACGGTGCCTCTCTACAACCGTCACGGGTCTCCCGCATCCGGCCGTCCCGGTCGATCACCTCACACTTTTTTATGAATTTTCAAGAAGCTATCACAGCCCACATGCTCGAGCGGGACTACACTCCCGCGACCCCGGGGGAACTCGCCGAGACCCTTTCCATCCCGGAAAAACAGAAGGACTCTTTCTTCGAAGAGCTGAAACAACTTCAAGCGACGGGCCATATCGTCCGTCTGAAACGCGACCGGTTGTGCCTTCCCAGGGACGCCGATCTCGTCACCGGAATCATATTCTTCCGCCAGACCGGCAAGGCCTCCGTCCGCCCGGACACCCGCACCTACCAGTCGACGGTGGAACCGCTCCAGATCCGCTCCGACGATACCGGCCTGGCCCTGCACGGCGACCGGGTCGTCGCACGCCTCGATTCCGGCCGACCCCGGCGGAAACCCCCGCACCGCGGGCGTCCCCCCGCGACCCCCTCGAAACAGACCGGTCGCGTCATCCGGATTCTGGAACGGGCCCGGGACAGTTTGCCCGGCACTCTGAAAAAAGCCCGGCACGCCTGGTACGTGATCCCCGACGATCCCCGGATCATCCAGGATATTCTGGTCCCCGAACCGGGACGCGACGGTGCCCCGAAGGCCAAGGTCGGCGACAAGGTGGTCGTCAAGCTGTTCGAGTGGACCCAGCGCCACATGAACCCGGAGGGCGAGATCGTCGAGGTCCTGGGCCGCACGCACGAGCCCATGGCCGAGTACAAGGCCATTCTCCATAAATACGACCTGGACCCCGACTTCCCCGAGGAGGTCATGAGGCAGGTGGAGAACGTGCCGTCCGTCGTATCCCCGCAGGCCGCCGAAGGGCGGTTGGACTGCCGCGACCTCCACACGCTGACCATCGACCCCGACGACGCCAAGGACTTCGACGACGCGATCTCTCTGGAAAGACTCGAGAACGGCAATTGGCGGGTAGGCGTCCACATCGCCGACGTCAACGCCTACGTGAAACCGGGATCCCCCCTGGACAAGGAAGCCTCCGTGCGCGGGAACTCGACCTACCTGACCGGAACGGTTATCCCCATGCTCCCCCACAAACTGTCGAACGGGATTTGCAGTCTGGTGGAGGACGAAGACCGCCTGACGAAGACGGTATTCCTCGATTTCACTCCGCAGGCCCGCCTCGTCTCGTGGACCTTTGCCAATACCGTGATCCGCAGCAACAAGCGCCTCACGTACCGGCAGGCTTACGCGATGATGACCGAGGACGATCTCGACAAGATCCGCAACGCCCCCCTGCCGCCCAAACATCAGACCGGCTCCATCGGGCGCGACCTCAAGAGCATGAAGGCGGCCGAACTCAAGGAGTTGCGCAGGATGGTCCGCAAGCTCTGGTTTTTCGCGGAGCGCATGAGGAAAGGCCGCATGAAGGACGGCAGCCTCGACCTCGACATGCCGGAAGTGAAGATCTTCGTCGACAAGACAGGTGCCGCCGACCGCATTGAAAGCGTCGAGAACGACGAGAGCCACCAGCTGATCGAGGAATACATGCTCGCCGCCAACGAGGCGGTCGCGAAAGAGATCAAGCGTCTTAACCTACCCTGCCTGTACCGCGTCCACGACGAACCCGACGCCGAGAAACTGGAGGACTTCCGCGAGTACCTCGCCACCGTCGGCATCACCGTCGGGGATCTGACCCGGCGGCGCGAGATCACGAG
>CAYVUQ010000285.1:0-2376 GCA_964454915.1 uncultured Puniceicoccaceae bacterium | reverse complement strand
CTGCATACCTATGCAGCATGTTTCGCAGAAAGCGGTTGCCGCGCATCTTGGTCTTTCGCAAGCGACGGTTTCGCGTGCCTTGAACAACGACCACCGGATCTCGGCGGCCGTGCGCGAGCGCGTATGGGAGGCGGCGCACGAGCTGGGCTATCGCCCGTCCGTCACTCTGGCCTCCTTTGCCTCGAAGGAGCACTGGACCAATCGGGAGTTGCGGGGTGCGCCCATTGCGGTTCTGCACGGGCGACACGAAGACCCCCGGAAGATGCGCGACTACGACTCACTGGAGGCCGTGGCCGCGGAGCGCGGTTTCAAGCTGGAGTGGACCTTTATCGAGAGCGCCCGCGCCTTCAAGGGTCTCGACAAAAGGCTCTATCAGCGAGGGTGCCAGGGCATCCTTTTATTGCCATCGGACCTGGAGCCGGATTGGCCCGCCCGGCTCGACCTCTCCCGTTTCGCGACGGTCTCGCTGGATATGCTGCACTGGCGCCTGCCGTTGACGGTGATCCATCACTCTGCGCGACGGTCTTTCATGGAAACCCACCGGCGGCTCCGGGACCTGGGTGCTCGCCGCATCGGAGCGGCACTCTGGGAACCCGGCCAACATCCGGACCACGCGAGCCGGATCGGGGCGTTCTATTCCTCGGAAATGGAGGCGCACGGGTCCTTTGATCCTGACTCTCTTTGCCAAATGCCCCTCGGAAGACGACCGGAATCGGAGCGGGACGATTTTCTGGCCTGGGTCGAGCGTTTTCGCCCGGAAGCGGTGATCCTCAACGGCAATCGGGAATGGGAATGGCTTCGCGAAGTGGATCCGGGCATCCCCTGCGCCTCCGCGATTCACAGCGACCCTCCCCCTCTCGACGGTCTGATCCTGCCCGGCTACGGCCCCGACCTTTCCACCAGCGCCCGCCTGGCGGTCGAGCACATCGAACGCCGTATCCGCGTGCGCCGCTATGGCGTTGAAACCGCGACCGTCCTCGTCAGCATCATCGGCATCTGGCGCGAGGGATCCTGGGGAGAAAGAGTAGGCCGGCCGTAGAAGTGCTTCGCGATGTCGCTCCCCACTCCACTTGTCCGTCTGGCTCGGCGGCTGAACCTCGATTTGCTGCGCGTCGAGGGATTCGGCGGCATGATGGCCGGGCAGGCGGTCTATGTGTTCGGGACCATTGTGTTTATGACGGCCAACCGCTGGCTCATCTACGATGTGAGCGAATCGGACGCCCTCCTGGGGACGCGCAGCCTGATCGCAGGAGCCGTCATGCTGCTGTGCGGGCCGTTTTGCGGGGTCCTGGGCGATCGCTATGGGCGGCTGCCGGTTCTGCGCGTTTGCGCAAGCGCGCAGGGACTGGTTGCACTGGCGCTGGCCGGCGCGCTCCTGTGCGGAATGGCGGATGTCTGGCTTCTGCTGACCGTTGCCGGCTTCAATGCTCTCGTGATGACGGCTTTTGGTCCCGCGTTAAAAGGCCTTTTGCCACGGCTGGCAGGCGAAGCCCGGACTTCGGCGGCCCTGGCGCTGAACGCAATTATCTATGAGACAAATCGCGCTTTTGGCCCGGCGTTCGCGGGGCTGTTGATCGCACTGGCCGGAACCCCGTCCGCCTTTCTGCTGCTGCCCCTGGCCAGCCTGTTTTTTCTCTGGCGACTCCGCCAGGTGCCCCGCCGCTTCGAGAGAAAACCCGCCGGGGTGGAGCCTCTCTGGCGACAGTGGTCCCGCGGCTTCACGCTGGCCAAACGCAACGGTCTGATCCCGATCTTCGGGCTGTTGGCGTTTGGTGCGATTGCCCGCGCCGCCGTCATCGAGTTGCTGCCGTCTCTGGCGAGTCTGCGATTTGGCGGCGAAGCCGAGGCCTACGGCCTGCTCATGAGTGCGTTTGGGCTCGGCGCCCTCGTTGGATCCATTTTTTTGCTGTCGCGCAGGGGCTCTCCGAAGATCGGGCAAGCCTGCCTGTTTCAGCTCATGATGGCAGGCGCGGTGATCGCCCTCGGAGCCAGCACCTCCCTCTCGCTCTCGCTCGCGATAAACGTTCTCTGCGGCTTCGCGTTCATGACATCCGTGCTTCAGATGGAAACCCGATTGCTGACCGGCATGCCGGATGCGAACCGCAGCTTGATTAGCTCCGTCTTCTCGATGTGCAACCTTGGTGCAACCAGTCTGGCTGCCTTCACCGGCGGATGGATCGCCGAAGCCACGGGGATGCCACTCGTATTCGGAGCGATGGGCGCCATTTCCATCCTCGGCACCCTGATGCTGATCTCTGTCGCAAACTCAGCCCGGATGACCTCATCTGCTGGCCGACGGATGGATTCAGACAAATGATGGCTTTTTTCAGGCTTGGTAGAGTCCGGCCAAGCCGGAAACCGCTTATCTTCGCTGAT
>CAYVUQ010000284.1:0-2377 GCA_964454915.1 uncultured Puniceicoccaceae bacterium | reverse complement strand
CGAGAATCTTCGGAGCGACGCGTTCCCAATTGCGTTGTTGGGAGGGGGAAAGCTCCTGGTCGAAGACGATGGCGTCGCACTGATGTTCCCGAGCCTGTGCGATGATTTCTTCGGCCTTTCCGCTCCCCACGAGCAGCTTCGGGTGGGGGCGGGAGAGGTGGACGACGGTGCGGTCGGCGGCGTCGATGCCGAGGGTCTCGACGAGGCCCTGCAGCTCGTCGAGCAGATGGCTGGTGTGGTGGTCCGTCTGGTCCGGCGCGGTGATGCCGACGAGGAACGCATGTTCCACCAGTTTTGGTTTTTCACGGACGTCTATCACTGTCTTCGAAGCTTGACGGTTTTGTTCTTTGGCGCAACGGAAATACCGTCGATTATCTCGCCGATCCAGTGCCGGTGCGGTCCGGAGAGGGGCTGTGCGTCGAGGTCGGCCAGGGGAATCCATTCGGTGTTTTTGCCGGGCCGGGCGTTGGCATCGGGAGTGACGCTGTGGATGAATTCGGTGATGGACTCGTTGGCGATGCCCCGTTTGCGCCGGGCCAGGGGCGCAGGGTCGCGGTGCCAGGCGGAAGGAATCCCGTCGAGAGTCGGCAGCTCCAGCAGGCCGGCGAGGCGGCGGCTTCCTTGTGGATGGCGGTAGAGCAGCAGAGTGTCTTCCTGAAGTGCCCAGGCCCGGCGGATGGTTTTCCGGGTTTTGGCGGCCTTGCCGATTTGAGGGATGGTTTCGGCGGTTCCCGTTGCGGCGGCGCGGCAGTGCGACATGAGCGGGCAGACGGTGCAAAGGGGCGAACGGGGCAGGCAGACGAGGGCACCGAGCTCCATAACGGCTTCGTTGTGTCGTCCCGGCTGTTTGCGGTCGAGGAACTCTGTGGCGGCGGGGGCGGTGTCGCGGATTGCACTGGCGGAGTTCTTCCATCTGCGGGTATCGCCGGTCAGGCGGGAGAGCACCCGCACCACGTTTCCGTCGATCACCGGGACCGGTTGGTCCTGGGCGATGCTGGCGACCGCGGCGGCCGTGTAGGGGCCGACCCCCGGGAGGCGGGACCAGTTCTCCGGTGTTTCGGGGACTCCATCGCGGACCACTGCGCGGGCCAGGTGCAGAAGATTGCGGGCGCGGGAGTAGTATCCGAGGCCTTGCCACAGATGGAGCACATCCGGTTCTTCGGCGACAGCGAGCGAGGGGAAATCGGGGAAAGTGCGCATCCAGCGTTCAAAGTAGGGGACCACTACGGAAACACGGGTTTGCTGGAGCATGAACTCGGAGAGAACGGTGCGATACACCGACCGTTTCCGCCGCCAGGGCAGGTCGCGGGCGTGGCGGTTAAACCAGGACGCGAGAGCGGCTCGCACCTCAGCCCAGGGAAGAGAGAAGTCTCTCGATTTCGGCACGCTTGCGTTCGTTGTCTTCGAGTTGGCGGCGGGCACCCTCGACCACCTCGGGAGGGGCCTTGTCCATGAAGGAGGGATTGGCGAGGCGTTTGCGGGTTCCGTCGATCACCTTGTCTAGTTTTTCCACCTCTTTGCCGAGCCGTTCCTGCTCTGCCTCGAAGTCGATGGACGAGGAAAGGTCGAGGTGGAAGGTGCCCAGGGGGGTGACTACCGGGGGTGCCTCGTCGGGTGCGCCGGAAACGGTCTCGATATCCTCGAATCCGCCCTGGGATTCGATCACCTCGAAAACGCCGTGGAGATCTTCCTCGTCGGGAAGCGTGGATCTCTCGGCCAGCAATTTGACGTCCCGGCGGTTCGAGAGGCGGTAGTCGGCCTTGAGGGAGCGCAGAAGGGAGACGGTTTCGCGAATCTCGTCCACCCTGGCGACAGCACCGCGGTCGATGCGCAGGCCACCTGCGGTGAGAGCATCCTGCAACTCGTCGGCGGTGAGGGGGGCGACATCCTGGATGTGTTCGCCTTGTTTGCCGAAGCCGAGCAGTCGCCACAGCTCCTCGGTGATGAAGGGGCAGAACGGATGCAGGATGAGGAGCGTTTGGCGGAGAACCAGGTCCTGGATTGCCAGGCAGGTCGGACCACCGCGCGGGTCACGGACCTTGTTTTTGGAGACCTCGACATACCAGTCGCAGAAGTCGCTCCAGAAGAACGTGTGGATGTGCTGGGTGATGCCACTGAAAGCGTAGGCATCGTAAGCCTCGTCGATCCGGCGCACGGTCTCGCACAGGCGGAGCAAGATGGAGTGATCCTGCATGTCTGCCTGTTCGGGGTCGATCCTGGCGACAAGTTCCCCCACCGAGGCAACCGACTGGACCGGGCCGGACATCTGGCGGAAACGGCAGGCGTTCCACAGCTTGTTGCAGAAGTTCCGCCCCTGGCTGACCCGCTGTTCGCTGAAGCGGATATCCTGGCCCTGCGGGGCGATGCTCATGATGCC
>CAYVUQ010000283.1:0-2378 GCA_964454915.1 uncultured Puniceicoccaceae bacterium | reverse complement strand
GCAAGCAGGCCCGCAGCAAGCCCCAACTCCCCAACTCCACCACTCCACCACTCCCCAACTCCACCCCCCGCCACCGCCTCCGCTTCGCGAACCTGCCCTTGCATCCCTCTGCTTACGGTGCTAACCACCCGCCCATGAACTTCCGCCTCGTTATCCTGTCGGCAGCCATATGCGCCTCCTCCTTCTCTTCCGCCGCCGCTTCCGGCCTGGCATGGAAGAACACTTCCCTCGATCTCGACTGCGCGCCCGGTGACGAAAAACTCGTCGCCGCATTCCCTTTCCGCAATACCGCCGAAGGACCGGTGGAAATCGTCTCCGTCACGTCCAGTTGCGGCTGTACGGTTCCCGAACTCGCACAAAAGGTCTTCGCTCCCGACGAGGAAGGCGTCCTCCGTGCCGTTTTCACCATCGGCGATCGCACCGGCCCCCAGCGCAAGATTCTTCGCGTGGTCACCCGGGCCGCCGGTGCCGATGCCGAAGAGACCACCACCGTCCTGACCCTCCGGACCGACATCCCCGAGACCGGTTCGGTGCGCCCGCGTCTGCTGCTCTGGCGTCGCCAAAACGCGGACGAGGAGCGCAAGGTGCTCGTGACCGCCCTCCCCGGCTATTCCTGGCGGATCGCCCTTCCCGAGGAGGGCGTCCCGTTCGTGTTCGGCGAGCCCGAGCAGGAGCAGGACGAGGGCGGTGGAGAACTCCTCCCCGTCCGCCCGTCCGGTGACCTCCGCCCGTTGAAAGCCTCCGTCGGCATCGAGTTTCTCGACCCGGACGGAAAAGTCGTCGGCGAGGAAAAGCTTTTCCTGATGATCCGCTGAGACCACCCCCTGCGCAAAGCCTGTTCCCTCGACCCCGGCCTCCACCCGCGTCCCCCGCTCTCCGACCATGAACAAAACCGTCGTCTGGATCATCTGCTGCGTGAACGTACTGCTGGTCGTCTTCCTGGCGTTCCGGGTGCTGGACGATTCCCCTTCGCCCGTGCGCTTGGCCCCTGCGGGCGATTCTGTGCCACCGTCCCCCGCAGAGATCGATTCAGCCAGCCGGGCCGTCCGCGAATCGTTGTCCGAGGCTCTCTCCTCCGGTGCGGGCGATCTGGCCCGCCTCGGAGCCCGGCACCCGCGCCTGGATGCGTCGGGGTGGACCGATGAGACCCGGCGCACTTTCGAACTTCTTCTGGCAACCGTTCCGTCCGTTTCCGATCCGCTCCACCGCATGGCCCTCCGCGAGACCGTCTTCGACCGCTTCGGCGGAGCACCTGCGGCTGCCGCGGTTCTTGCTTCGCACGCCACCGATGTCCTCGACGACCGCTCCGCCCCGATCGCCGAACGGCGGGATGTGCTCGTTCTGCTCTTCCGCCTGCTTCTGCGGTATCCGCAAAACCCCGACGTTCCCCAATCCATCCGGCGGATTCCGTCCCTGCTCGCCGACCGTGCTTCCGATCCGGTGCTGCTGCCGACCCTGGTGGAAGGGTGGGGCGTTCTCCGCGCCCGGGGGATGGCGGACAGGGCTGCCCGGATTTTTTCCGTAGAGGACATCCTCGCCCTGCTCGATCCCCCCACCGAAAACAGCGGGGCTTTTCTCCGCGCCCTTGCTCTCGCCGACCAGGTCGCCCCGGATTGGGGAGCCGATGCGTTCCGCCCGTGGCTGGAGCATACGAACACGCGAATCCGCGACGAAGCCTGGCGGCAGTTCACCCGCACCGCCGACGCCTCCTCCCTGTCCTGGCTGGAAGAGTGGCGTCCCGCCGACCCGGATATTGATCTGCTCCGCCTGCGCGCGCTCCGCACCATAGCCGCGCGGCTGGCGAAGCAGGAGGAAACCGATGGCGCACAAGGGAACTGAACAGCCCCCGCCGTCCGCGGAGGAGATCGCCCGCTGGCGGCGTCGTTTCTTCGGCACCCTTGCTTTCGGGGCGGTTTTCCTGATCGCCGCCGCCCTCGCACTGCTGTTCGCCATCCGCGCGGACAACCGCTCCGAATTCACCGAAGCGGAACTCCTCAGCGTCGCCCGCCTTCACGGCGAAGAGATATTCCGGGCAAGGGAACAGGCTAAGAAGCATTTCTTCGACCGCTCCGAATTCGAAGCATCCCTGAGGGCCACCCGCGGATACTGGTCCGGAATCCCCGACGAGTTCGTCGATACCTACGTAGAAGAAGCCTGGCGAACCTACAGGAGGAAGAAGGAGGATTTCTACGACTTCGTCCCGTAGGCCCGCCCCCCTCCACGCCACCCCCTTCCCCGTAGCATCCGTCGTAAAGACGGATGACCGCTCCCGCCACCACTCCACCACTCCACCATTCCAACACTCCAACCACTCCACCATTCCACCACTCGCCGCCAAATCTTAAATGCCTGCTCACGCGGCCCCCGGGGCCAAATGA
>CAYVUQ010000282.1:0-2409 GCA_964454915.1 uncultured Puniceicoccaceae bacterium | reverse complement strand
CCGACTGGTCCTGGCCGACGGTGTGCGGGAGAAGTTCGATTCGCTTGCGGGATCCGGACCGGCAGTCTTCCTCCTCCCGCACAACACCCTGACCGAGATGGTCGCCTTCGCCCCGATGCTTTTGGGACTGGAGCCCGGAAAGGCCGCCGTTGTGTATCGACCACTCGACCAGCCCAAACTGGACGAGTGGGTGCGCCGCACCCGCGAACGGGGGGGCCTGCGGCTGCTCTCGCGGAAAAAGGGGCTGGACGCCGCCGTCCACCACCTGCGCGACGGGGGTTTTCTGGCGGTGCTGGCGGACCAGAGTGCCGGCGCATCGGGAATCGTTGGAAGGATGGCCGGGCGCACCGCCTCCCTCTCTCCCCTCCCCGACCTTCTGGTCAGGCGAACCGGTGCCCGGGTGTGCTTCGTGCATATCGAGAGGACGGGCTTCTTCCGGGGAAAGCTGCACCTGTGCCTCCCGGAGGAAACCGCACCATCGGCAACGGAAGGCTTCGCGGATTGGCTGGGAACACACTTGATCGAATCGCCCGAATGGAAAACAGATTGGCTCTGGATGCACCGCCGCTGGAAGACCCAGCGCAAGCCATCGGAGCGGCTTCGCCTGACGCAAAAACGCGGCTTCACCGAGAGTTTCCTTCCCGTGCCGACGGACCGCTCCCGCGCGGACCGTCTCTACATCCGGCTGCCCAACTGGCTCGGTGACGTGGTCATGGCGGCGCCGCTGGTCCGTGCCATCCGGGTCGGGCGACCCGACATGCGGATCACACTGGTCCACCGTCCGACCTTTTCGCCCTTGGTTGATCTGCTGGGAATGCCCTTCGACGATCTACTGCCGGTGGACACGCGGGACCCGCTCGGATGGGAAAAGGTGCGGGAACGCCGGGCCGAGTTTCCCGACACGGCGATCCTCTTCACCAACTCGTACCGGGGAGACCGCGAGATGGCACTGACCGGAGCGGAGCAACGTTTTGGGATCCTCCGTGCCGGAAAACGGCGACCGCAGCTGACCCACTGCTGGAAACCTTCCGACGAACCCGACGAGGAATCGATCCACCAGATCGAACTGTGGCGGCAATTTCTCGGACATTTCGGCCTTGAGGAGGAGCCTGCGCTGGCACCGGTACCGGGATGGACCGGCAGCAACGGCAGGGTGGTCGGATTCTTTTGCGGGTCGGAGAACGCTCCGGAGAAACGCTGGCCCGTGGCCAAATGGCGGGAACTGGCCGAAGCGGTCCTCGAGGACAACCCGGAAGCGGTGATCGAACTCTTCGGCACCCCGGGCGACAAGGAGACGACCGCTGCGGTGGCGGAGGGTCTCAACAGCGAGCGTGTGCGCGACCTTGCCGGACGTACCAATCTGGCGGAACTGGGTTCACACATCCGGTCTTGCCGCGCGGTGGTGGGCAACGACACCGGCGGCATGCACCTGGCGAATGCCCTGGGCGTTCCCGCCACGGTGCTGTTCGGCCCC
The DNA here is from genome assembly GCA_964454915.1 of uncultured Puniceicoccaceae bacterium. Lineage (GTDB taxonomy): Bacteria > Verrucomicrobiota > Verrucomicrobiia > Opitutales > Puniceicoccaceae > Puniceicoccus. The sequence continues at coordinate 935 of CAYVUQ010000282.1, read as the reverse complement.
ACCAATCCCGTGCGGACCCGCCCTGTCTTCGACGCGCCCCTGCGGATCGTGCAGGCCTCCGATGCCCGGCCCACCGGCGGGGGCACCATGGAGGCGATCCCGGTGGAAGCCGTCTTCGGGGCACTCAAAGAAAACCCCCGGCCCTTGCGGACCGGGGGTTAACTACCACTAACTCACTCTTTCTCAATCGGGTTTCTCAGGCCCGAAAATCGTATGCGGCTGCCTACATGCGGCTGATGATCAGCTCGCGCTCGAAGATCATCTGCGGGGGCAGGTGCTCGCCGAGCTGCAGGAACAGCTCCTCGTGCTGGAGGCTCTGGAGCTTCATCTTCTCGCGGTCCACCTCCATCAACTCGTCCCAGGTTTCCTCGGAGAAATCGAGGTCCGACCAGTCGAAGTCGTCGTAGCGCGGCATCCAGCCGATGGGCGATTCGAATGCCTTGGCGTTGCCGTTGATCCGCTCGACGATCCACTTGAGGACGCGCATGTTCTCGCCGAAGCCCGGCCAGATGAACTTGCCGTCGGCACCCTTGCGGAACCAGTTGACGTGGAAAATGCGGCACGGTTCGGCGAGGCGCTTGCCCATCTTGAACCAATGGCGGATGTAGTCGCCCATGTGGTAACCGCAGAACGGCAGCATGGCAAAGGGGTCGCGGCGGAGTTTGCCGACGGTGCCCTCGGCGGCGGCGGTCAGCTCGGAGCCCATGGTGGCACCGAGATACACCCCGTGAATCCAGTTGAATGCCTGGAAAACGAGAGGAACATCGTTCATCCGGCGACCGCCGAAAAGGAAGCCGCTGATCTTGACGCCATCGGGGTTTTCCCACTCGGGGTCGATCGTCGGGCAGTTCCGTGCCGGTGCGGTAAAGCGGGCGTTGGGATGGGCGGCGGTGGTCTCCGAATCGGGAGTCCATTCGTTACCCTTCCAGTCGATC
>CAYVUQ010000281.1:0-2423 GCA_964454915.1 uncultured Puniceicoccaceae bacterium | reverse complement strand
GGCCGACTCGGCTATCCGCTGCTCGTTTCCGATGACCCGCTTTCCTCGGAAAGCGTGAAGGAACTGCTGCTTGAACTGGCTGCTTCCAGTGATCCCCGACTCATAGAGGGGTTTCCGGTGGTAGTGGCGAATTGCGCACTCAAAGGTATTGAAATCGATTACCGCCGTATGGTGCAAGATGCCGATAGTTCCGGTCTCAAGGAATCCATGGAGAAGCTCTTGTCAGTAAGCGCGGATCTTTTGACTTCGGAAGGCATCGCCCCCCCTCCGGGACTGAATAACGCCATTCGAGCAATAGAAAAGTCGCCCCGCAATCCGATTCAGGAAGACCGTCTTCACCTTCGCGATGGGTTCTCTCTTTCTCTCGAACGTCTTACACATACATTCGAACGATACGCCAAGAACTTGCGTAACGAATTGGAATTTCATCGTCTGGAAAGTGAGGATCAACACGATGCTTTCCGGTTGCATCTGAATCTGAGTCGTCTCTTCTCGCCGAAACAGAAAGAAATTTTATTGAAAAAATACAACGGCGAGCCCTTGACCAAAACGGAAAGGGAATACTACTCCCGAACCATCAAGAAACGGCTGGAAGCGATCCTCTCAGACGATGTCAGGCGCATCGCGGGCAAGTTGCTTATCGGATGAAAATGTAATGCGGTCAATAACGGCCCTCGGCGTTTGCAAATCGAATCTTCCGGCTTTTCTTCAGGACGATCCGCTATGAATATGAAGTGCCCCAAATGCGGTTTCACCAATCCATCCGGGCAGAATGAATGCCGCCGGTGCGGCGTCATCTTTTCACGAATAAAAAAACAGCGGAAACATTCAGACAAAACGGTCTTCAAAGCGACAATCCCCTGCCAGCCGCCATTTGGCTTTTTCCGAAAGCTCATCCGGCCCCTCGCGGTCGCCAAACGGTTTGTCCATCATATCTACGACCAATTCCTGCAAATCCTCTGGTCGGAGCTTTCCCGGGACCAAATCGGATACACAACGACATCCAACCTGATCGCCGTCGGCTTCTTTTCCCTTTTCTCAGTCGTTCTCTATTACTTTCGTCATTACGACACCCTGATCCTGGTGGCGCTTCTGGCGATCTGGGCCCTTGATTATTACACCGCGAAGCGTGGGTATCAGAATGCGGCATCGGTGGAAACCATCCGGCTGACCAAGCGGGAGGACGACCGGATCGATTGGGACCGCATCGGACCCACCGGCACGATCGATCACGACGTTTTCGACGCCAACGGAGTAAAGGAGATCCGGATCGAGCAGGAATCTTACCGTGCCGGCGCATTCATGGAAGAAATCGACGACCGGTGGCGGATGTTGCTCATCTCCACCGAGGGGCTCCATTGTCTCGCATATGCCCATGGCGATATCAAAAAGGTCCTGTCGCAAGCCGTCCGGCTGTCCAAACGAATCCAGGCGCCGGTGAAGATTTCCAACAGCGAAGGGAAAAGCGGCTTAGTCGACCAGCGATGGGAAGATCCTTATGAATTCCGGCTTAAACGCAGAAAGCTCATGGCTAAAGAACGGGTCGGCGTTCGCCGGGAACCGGATGCGACGGTGATCCATTCAAAATGGACGGGTGAAAACATTCGCCATTTCATCCTCACCGTTCTCAGTCGGTCCGGCTTTCTGCTGTTTCTTCTCATCCTCGCCGAATTGATGATGCCCTTTGGAAAGATCGTTTACCACGGCGTCCTGCAACAGATCGGGTATGCGGCGCCGATCAGCTTGTCCAGCATCATCAGCGCCTTCCGGCCTCAATGGGGCTGGATGGACTACGGCGAACTGATCGTCGCGATAGGGCCGCTCGTCTACAGCGGCCGCTATCTGAAACGGCGCAAATCCATTCGGATCGATTCCGGGAAGATTCGTTTTCACCTCGACGGGGACCTGGTAACGGAGATCCCCACCGGGGATGCTCATCATCCGGTGTTCGTCAACGATCTCTGGCCCTGCCTGCTAATCGTCGGCAAGCGGGACGTCATCGTCGTCGAGGATCTCCAGAGCGAAGAGGATTACCGGGCCATGATGTTCGCGGTCGAAGACGCCATCGATCGGTCCAGGGATTCGAAAAAGAACGGGACAAGCGAAGATGAACCGCTGCCGGAAGGCGCAAGCGACTGGCCGGACGAAGGGTAGGACCGGGCCATGCGGCGGACCAGCATCGGGCACGATTCCGATCATGCACCGGTATCCCAATCGTTTTCATCCAAAAAATCCCTCGGACTCGAAACAAACCGTTTCTCGCGAGCCGGATGGGCCTCGAAAAGCGCCCGCTGCTTGCCGGAGAGCGGCTGATTCAGCTTTACTTCCATAAGGACATCGTCGAACAGAAAATCGATCTCATTTCCATTTTCAAGTACATAACATGGGTCGCGGTGCTTGATCTTCAAATAGACCAGGTTTTC
>CAYVUQ010000280.1:0-2426 GCA_964454915.1 uncultured Puniceicoccaceae bacterium | reverse complement strand
TCCCGCAGCCGGGGGAGTGATCGCGAAGAGCGCAGTCAGAACCAGGCCGAAGACGGGCTTGATACGTGGTGCGTGATGCATGCGGAGTGAGGGGCAGCGTGTGACGGGATCGAGGGTGGGTGCTTGAAGCAAAGTTTGGCACACAGCGACGATCAGGGCAAGTTCGTTTGGCGATTCTGCGGTCGCCAGCACCTGACTTCGAAAAGGGGCAAGACGAGGGCTCGTCCTCCCACGCTGCCGCCCCTGGAAGCCGTCGCGGTTCTGCGGGGTCCTGCGGGTTGGCCGGGCGGTGCCGGGAGTCCTGGGCCGACGGGGCTTTTGCCGATCACGCCGCCGGAAATGCGGGAAGGAGTAGAGCGGAAACGGGCAAATTGTTCAAGGAAAACTGAACCGCTGTCGAATCGGCTTGATACGCGCGGTAATCCTGCTGTCATGGCGGTTTTTGTCTCCCACTGATGCTTCTTTTTGCCGTTCTCGCCGTTGTTTTCGCTGGTGCGCTGGTTGCGCCGGTGCTGTGCCGCGGGCGGCGGTCGAATCTTTTGCTGCCGGTTCCTCCTCTCGTGGCGTTCATCTTGACGGCGGTGCTATGGTTCGATCCCGACCGGACCGGGCCGCTGTTGGTGTCGTGGGAATGGTTTCCTGCCTTCGGGGTGGGGTTTGACTTGCGGCTGGACGGGTTGTCCGCGGTCATGGCACTGCTGGTTTCGGGGATCGGCACGTTGGTGGCACTCTACGCGCGCGGCTATCTGGACGGGCATCCCCGGTACGGAAGGTTCGGTTTGTTCCTTCTGCTGTTCATGGGATCGATGCTGGGCCTTGTGTTGGCCGACAATCTGATCCTGCTGTTCGTGTTTTGGGAGCTGACGAGCATCACCTCCTACCTGCTGATCGGTTTCAACCACGAGGACGAGGCGGCGCGGAAGAAGGCCTTGCAGGCGTTGCTTGTGACCGGGCTCGGGGCGGTGGCGATGCTCGCGGGATTCATCCTGCTGGCCAACACGGCCGGAACGTATCGCATATCCGAGCTGGATTTGGCCGGAGCGGCTCTCCATGAAACCCCGGTTTATGTGGCGGTGGTGATCCTGGTGTTGGCCGGGGCGTTCACCAAGAGTGCGCAGGTGCCCTTCCATTTCTGGCTGCCCAATGCCATGGCGGCACCGACCCCTGTCAGCGCGTATCTGCACTCGGCGACGATGGTCAAGGCGGGGGTGTTCCTCCTGGCTCGGTTGAATCCGGCACTTGGCGAGGACCCGCTGTGGGCGTGGTGCCTGACCGGTTTCGGGGGTGCGACCCTCCTGACGGCTGTGTTTCTCGGGCTGTTCCAGACCGACCTGAAAAAGATACTCGCCTACACGACCCTGGGGGTTCTCGGCCTGCTGACCATGCTCCTCGGCCTCGGGACGGAAATGGCGATTCAGTCGATGGTCGTCTTTCTGCTGGGGCACGCCTTGTACAAGGCCGCTTTGTTTATGACCTCCGGTTCGGTGGATCACGAGACCGGCACGCGGGACGTGACACTGCTGCGCGGGTTGCGACGGGCGATGCCCTTTACGGCTGCTGCTGCCTGTTTGGCGGCGTTTTCGAAGGCCGGGTTCCCGCCTTTCTTCGGGTTCGTGGGCAAGGAGTACGTGTACAAGGCCGGTCTGGCGATGGAAGGAGTGGCGGAGCTGGCTCTGCCTGTGGCCTTTGTTGGAAACCTTGTCATGATGGCACTCGCCTTCAAAGCGGGGATATCCCCCTTCTTCGGAAAGCCCTCGCCGGAAGGGACTTTGCCCAAACACCCTCACGAAGCACCGGCTTCGATGTGGGCCGGGCCTCTGATCCTCGGCGTGTGCGGGCTGGCCCTGGGCCTGTATCCTCCCCTGGTTGCCCAGAGTCTGATCGCTCCGGCGGTTTCGGCCATCGAGGGGCAGACTGTCGAACTGCACGTGAAACTGTGGCATGGCGTGAATCTGCCCTTGCTGATGAGTCTTTTGACCCTGGGGGGCGGGGTGGCACTGTATGCGTCGCGCCGGTTTTTCTGGAGGTTCCACCGTCCCTTCAACGCCTTTGTGCGCCCTATCGGGGCAGAGGCATTCTATGACCGAATCTTCGACGGGACGCTCCGTTTCGCTAAATTCCAGACCCGGCTCCTGCAGTCCGGTTACCTGCACAACTATGTGTTTCTGATCGCGCTTTCCACGATCGGCCTGCTCGTCTGGGGGTTCCTCGCCTTCGGGGAATGGCCGGGCTGGGAGCAAAGCGGTTTGCCGTTGGACATCCTGCCCGCCGGACTGGTTCTGGTGATGATGGTCTCGACGGTCATGGCCGTGGTGACCACGAACCGGATCACCGCCCTCGTCAATCTTGGGGTGGTCGGTTTCGGGCTGGCCCTGCTAGTTGTGTATTTCGGAGCGCCGGACCTGGCCATCACGCAGCTGCTTGTG
>CAYVUQ010000279.1:1699-2439 GCA_964454915.1 uncultured Puniceicoccaceae bacterium | reverse complement strand
AACCGGTCGGGATCCTGCGAATCGGATCCGCCAGCCAGGTGCTCTCGGGCAAACTCGCTGAACACTTTCGTCTTTGGGAAGTGTGATCCGAAATTCTGGATCATTTTCCCCAGAAGTTCCTGATCTTCGACAACAGGGACGATTTCGAGGAGATCCAGCATCTCTCGTTCGAGGAAGCCGAGGTCTTCGTCTTCCGAAATCTCCCGGACTGCCAGTCTCTCCATATCCTCACCCTCGACTCCGAAGAGGCGGAGGAAACGACGCTCCCAGGTCGAATCCTTCGCGGCGACAATGATTACCAGACGCCGGGAATTCTTTTCAAGGGCGACAAAGATAAGGTCACCTCCCCTTGCCAGTCCCCCGTGTCCGAGGATTTCGGAATCCTGATAGTAGAGGCGCCACTCGGCGCTTCGGTTCGGCTGGTTTGCGCGGCAATCATACCATGAGCAGTGAATCTCTGTCTGAACCGGCTCTTCTTCTTCGTCGTCGAAATAGAAGATCGTCGTCGGAAAGCCGGCTCCATGAGTGAACCTTGACTCGGAATCTCCGAGGATCTGACGGAGTCTGCTGCTTCCGTCCAGCTCGTGTCCGTTCGAAACCTTGAGGTCGCAGTCGTTTGGAGTGAGGCGTCGCACCGCGACGCCCGCAAAATGATCAGTCAGGTTTCCAGTCTTCATTGTTGGTAATTGTACCAGCGATCTCGTGGTTGAGACAGTCGGAATTGAGCCAAACCTCTATTT
>CAYVUQ010000279.1:0-1689 GCA_964454915.1 uncultured Puniceicoccaceae bacterium | reverse complement strand
CCCCGCTTCCTTGCGCCCCTTGCCATTGCAGGCGCACTCCCAAACAGTTAAAACCCTCCACCCGGTCTCGAGGAGTTCCTTGCAAACCCTCCAATCCCTTTCGCGGTTCCCGAGAATCTTCTTCCTCCAGAACTCCCGTCTTGTTGACGGCCACTTGAAGAGGTGGCAATCATGCGCGTGCCAAAAACAGCCGTGCACAAAGATTATCGCCCTGGAACCGGCGAATACGAGATCCGGCTTTCCCGGCAATCCCTTCCTGTGCAGCCGGAAGCGGTACCCTCTGCGATGGAGGCCGGATCGGATCAGCAATTCGGGATTGGTATCCGTTCCCCGGATACCAGACATCATCTCGCTACGTTTGCTCTGCGAGACGACGTCGGGCATATCAGGCGGGCAGGGCAATCGCCTGCTGAAATGGAGATCCCTCCCGCTGTTCGATGAGCTGCCGGATGTGCGGCTTCATGATCCGCGGAAATTCGGCAACTACCGGCGGGATTACAGCGTTTCCAAACTGTTTGTATGCCCGGGTGTCGGAAACCGGTATTGAAAACCTGCGCTCGTCCTGGTCGAAACCCATCAAACGGGCACACTCCCGCGGCGTCAGTCTTCGCGGGTTCCTCCGGTTCCCCTGTGAAACCAGAATCTCGCTCCCGTCCTTGTAGTACCGAGCGGAGAGAGTACGGGAAACATCTCCGCGCTCAACCAGTCCGAATCCGAACCCGTTTCCCTTTGCACGGTGCTTCGCAGCATAATTCTGCAAATACTGCCACAGGTGATCCGACAAAGTGTACCTGGCGGCAACGGTAGCTGCCGGACCCTCCGTGTAGGGAGGCTCTTCTTCCTCGCTTCCATCTTCCCGGTGCAGGATCGCGTCAAGAATCGGTGCCGATTCCGGCGCAGGCTGTCGCAGGTCATTCCACGAAAAGCCCGTGTCCTCCCGGAATCCGGCGATGAAGGTTCGTTCCCGGTGCTGGGGCACCCAGTATCGCCCGTCAATAATCCGGTGAAACTGACCTGCTCCGCCTACCGAGTATCCCACCTCGAGGAGAGAATTGATGATGACCTGAAAGGTCCGCCCTTTGTCGTGGCTGTAAAGGTTCTTCACATTCTCAAGCAGAAAGGCATGGGGCCGTTTCTCCTTCAGAATCTGGAGGATTTCGAAGAAAAGGGTTCCCTGGGTCTCATCCTCGAACCCGTGTTTCCGCCCGAGTGCGTTCTTTTTTGAGACCCCGGCGATCGAGAATGGCTGGCAGGGAAAACCGGCGACAAGAACGTCATGGTCGGGAATCGTCGATTTGTCCTCAACCGCGCAAATGTCACCGACAATCTCGTGATCCAGCTCAAAGTTGGCCCGGTAAGTCTTCTGGGCGTATTCATCCCATTCACTTGTATAGACACAGCGGCCTCCCGCGGACTCAAATCCAATCCGCATTCCTCCGATTCCGGCAAACAGGTCGATGAAGGTGAAGGAGCCTTCCGGAACTCTGTCGCGCCGCGCCGGGTTCAGAAGACGTTGGAGGCGTGGAAGATAAAGCTGCGAGGGTCGACTCTCGCGGCACAACCACCGCTGTACGGTTCGGGGGGCAACATCGCAGGCAACAGCGATCTCCCGCTTCGAGTAGTAGCGGGAGGCCACTTCGAGCAAGAACTCGGAGGAGATTTCCCCTTCGTGAATACTGGGCATGCTTC
>CAYVUQ010000278.1:0-2443 GCA_964454915.1 uncultured Puniceicoccaceae bacterium | reverse complement strand
GTGCAGACCGACACGGTTCCACGCAACCTCGAGGACTTCATCGGAGACACCCCCTTCGTGGCCACCGCCGATTTCAAGCCTGACGGTCACGAGGCTGTGACCGTGGACTGCGCCGACGAGATTCGTATCGGAAAAGACCTGCGGGCGTTTTTTCCCAGGACACTCTTCAACGTGGACCACCACATATCCAACCCGGAATACGCAGAGCACAACCTGGTGGTTCCTGCCTCCTGCGCCACCGCCGAGATTCTCGCCGAACTCTTTCTCGCCTTCGGCTACGAGATGGACCGCACCACCGCCGATGCCCTCTACGTCGGCATCGCCACCGACACGGGCCAGTTCCGGTTCCCGTCCACCACCACCCGCACATTCGAAATCTGCTGCCACCTCTGCGAGTTCGGTGCCAATCCCGCACAGGTGGCCACCATCCTCTACGAACGCGAAAACCTCGGTCGCATGAGGCTGCTCGAATCGTTTCTCGGCACGCTCAGGCTGGAACTGGACGGTCTCGTCTGCACCGGTTGTATCCGTGTCGGGGAATACGAACGGACCGGCACGACAAAGGAGGATTCGGAGGGATTCGTCGATTACGCACGCTCCATCGAGGGGGTGCGCATCGGTGTCTTCCTCGAAGAGTCCAAGGGCAGAATCAAGGGCAGCTTGCGCTCCAAGGAGCCCGTCTATCGTGTCGATAACATAGCCCGCCGCTTCGATGGTGGCGGTCACGCGTGCGCGGCGGGCTTCCGCTACGAGGGCACCATCGACACGTTCTATCCGGAACTGGTGGCGATCCTCGAAACTCACCTCCGCAAGACCCACGCCTCCCAGGATGCCCCCTGATCCGAACAAACTCGAAGGTCTGCTCTTCATCGACAAGCCGACCGGCATGACCTCGCACGACGTGGTCTCCGCCGTGCGGAGAATCTACCGCATGAAGAAGGTGGGCCACGCCGGCACCCTCGACCCCATGGCGACCGGACTGCTCATCATCCTCGTCGGGCGTGCCACCAAGGCGTCCAATTTCCTCATGAGCCAGGGCAAGACCTACGAAGGCACCTTCCGCCTCGGGGTCGTCACCGATTCCCAGGACGCCGACGGCGAGATCGTGGAAGAGAACGAAGTGCCGCCCGTCTCGGAGGAGGAGATGCGGGAACTCTTTAACGGGTTTCTGGGCGACCAATACCAGACCCCGCCGATGTTCTCCGCCAAGAAAATCAAGGGCGTCCCCCACTACAAGCTCGCCCGCAAGGGGGAGGAGGTCGAGCGCGAACCCCGCTTCATCACCATCAAGTCCTTCGACCTTCTCGAAATGGAGCCGCCCGACGTCGGGTTTCGCATCGAGGTCAGCAAAGGAACCTACGTCCGCACCGTCGCCCACGACCTTGGCCGGAAGCTCGGCTGCGGGGCCCACCTGACCGCTCTACGCCGCACCGCCATCGGCGACATGGCTCTCGAACGGGCCACCACCCTCGATGCCCTGCGCGAGGCACCGCCCTCCCAACTGGGCCGCTACCTGATTCCCGTCCGCCAGCACGTCCCCAGCCACGTTCTGTAAGTCCTGATTCTGTCATCGCATCCCGGCCCGGAAAGTGCTAGCAACTTTTCATCATGAAGGAATCCCTTTGGCTGAATCTCCTTCTCTCCGGGCCCAATCCGGGTCGGTGGAAACTGGTCCGTGAGACCATCCACCAAGCCCTGCCCAAAGACGAAGGTGTCAATCTGTACGTCTCCCCGGCCGAGACCGAATCCGCCCACGCCTGGTTCGCACCGGACCGTTTCACGGTGGCACAGTGGGAGGTCCGCGGTGGGGACCTGGTCTTCTCGGAACCACTGTCCCCCGAACGCGCCAACCTGCTGGCCTACGGCCCGCCCGAATTTCCCGCCGACCTTCTGGACGCCCTCGTGGCGGGATTTCGCGCATCGGCCTATGAGATGGGCCGCATCGCCACCCAGGTCCACTGCGGCTGGTGCGCCACCCACGACGAAGCTCGGGCCTGGTTCGACGCGGCCATCCACTTCTCGGACCTGGTCCTTCTGGACAACCGCGAGGAGGTGGAGGACCAGTGGGTGCGCGACTTCCAGGAACGCTTCCACAAGCAACGCTACCCCTGCCTGTTCGACCTCGTCCGAAAAGGTCTCCCCAAGCACCCCCACTGGCTTTTCGACAGTCAGCCGCGCCGCCTCTCGCTCGTCTTCGACCCCGACGACCTCTCCGGCCTCGGCCCGGTGGCCTTCGACGACGAAGACGACGACCCCATTGAAGAAGACGAACCAGCGGGCGACCCTTTCCTCCGCCGGAACGCGGCCGGCGAACGCGAAAAACCGATTCGCCCCCTGCCTTTCGCACTTGACGCCCCCTACCCGCCAGGAACAGTCTGATCGCTTCGTTCCCATGCTGGGGTGGCGGAATTGGTAGACGCGCATGATTCAGGTTCATGTGTCC
>CAYVUQ010000277.1:0-2448 GCA_964454915.1 uncultured Puniceicoccaceae bacterium | reverse complement strand
ATTGCGCTCGACATCCAAAATGAAAGTTACTTTCATTGGGCGATGAGTTTTTCGACCTGGAATCCCGAGCCCGGCAACGAACCAACCGCCAAAGTTCCGGTAACGGTTCTGAGCGGCTTTCTCGGAGCCGGGAAGACGACGGTCTTGAACCATATCCTGGCCGCTTCGGCTTCGCAGCGGATCGCCGTTTTGGTCAATGATCTCGGCGAGATCAACATTGATGCATCCCTGATCAAGAGCGCGGTGAAGGAGGTGGACGGCGCGATTGCGGGTATGCTGGAGCTTCAGGGCGGCTGCATTTGCTGCACGATCCAGGCGGACTTGCTGGATGCGCTTTTGGAACTCTCCCAGCGCTATGACCCCGATCATATCTTGATCGAAGCCACCGGGGTGGCCGAGCCAAAGTCCATTTTGGAGACCTTGTACTCCGGGAATCTGTTTGGGCGAAGAGGGACCGATTTTCTGAAAGTTGCCAATATGGTGACCGTAATCGACGGTGGAAACTTCGAGCAATATGTAGACGCCCCGGAAAACACCGGAGTGGAACGCAGGACACATCTTCTCCCGAATGACCCTCGCCGCCCGCTTCAAGAATTGCTGATGGAGCAGGTCGAATGTGCTGACATCCTCTTAATCAACAAGGTCGATGAGCTGGAAAGCGCTGATGGGCAGCGCCTCCAATCCTACCTCAAGGGCCTGAATCAATCTGCCGAAATCTGGCCATGCAGTTTCGGCCGAATCGATGTCGCGAAGCTGATGCAAGATCATCGTTTCAGCGAGGCGACGACTTTGAGCGGTGCGGGTTGGCGGCATGCGATTCTCGATAATGACGCGGGAAGAAAATTCGGATGGAAGCGGGTCGAAGAGACAAAGCAGAAGCCGTCGATCCTGCATCCCGACGCTGTAAGCCACGACCACCACCATAAGGACTACGGACTGGAAACCTTTGTCTTCAATGCAAGAAAACCCTTCATCGAATCCCGGTTTTTGAAGGTCATGCGAACGGGCCTGCCCGGGGTGATCCGGGCCAAAGGCTTCTACTGGACGGAACGTGTCCCCGAGCGTGTGGGTCTGCTTTCCATTTCAGGAAAAATGCTCCGGGCCGACTACCTCTCCGAATGGTGGCATACGTTGGTTCAACGGAGCGAAGCCGACTTAGATGAACTCCCCGATATCGTCCGCGATTCCTGGTTGCCCGTTTTCGGGGACCGAAGGCAGGAGCTGGTGTTTATTGGGATCGATCTTGACCGGGAGCGGATCGAAAACGCGCTCAAAGAATGTTTCGTCCATGAGAAGGCCACCCCTTGAACGCTTTCTTGAACCTCTTGCGGCGCGAAAGCCGGGTGACTCTTTCGTTGCGACCTCCGCGTTAGCCGTCGTAATTGAATCTCCCGAGAGTTGGGGCTATGAGGAGTTTCGCAGATGCCGAACATTTGATGAGGTCAAGTCGCTTGCACAATCAAGGCACCTGAAAGTGACGAACGAATTTGGCCGTATTCAGCTGTTCCGGGACGGACGGCTGATCGGCAGCTTTTGGCTCTTCGACTAAGGCCTGGACGGTTACCCTCAGAGCCGGGTCGGATTCGGGGCATCGCCGTAAACCAATTTTGGGTCGAAGGCCTTGGCATCTTCAACAAACCGGAGCCGGACTGGTCCGCCCGCTTCCCTGATCGGCACCTCGCGATAGAAGCACGAATGGTAGCCGACATGGCAGGAAGCCTCTTGTCCGCCGTTGGTGGGCTGCGTCAACTCTACCTCGATCACCACGCAGTCCTGGTCGTCGTCGATGAGCATGCGGCAAATTTTCTGGAACATGCCGGAGCTTTCACCCTTCTTCCAAAGCTTCTGCCGGGAACGCGACCAATAGTGAGCAAGGCCGGTTTCAATCGTCAAAGCCAGTGCCTCCGAATTCATGAACGCGAACATCAAGACCTCCCGGCTGCGGGCGTGCAGCGTCACGCAGGGGATCACCCCCTGCTCATCAAACTTCGGCGCGAGCCGGTCCCCCTCCTCGACCTGCTCCACGCTCTCACGTTTCGCGAAAAACCGTTCGGACATACTCATGCTTTGACCTTGAAAAACCTCTGGAGAAACGCAAGTATAATAGAAATGACTTTCACTGACAATGAAGCGTGATAAAGGGTTTCTTCCCCGCATCCTCAAGGCCATTGAGAGCGGACCGCTGCGCATGACACGCAAGCGTGAGCGACTACTGGGGGCGCTGTTGGCTACAGATCGGCCGGTGTCCGCAGCCGCCTTGAGAGACAACGCTGGTCTCCCTGAAAGTGATTTAGTCACCGTCTACCGCACGCTGGAGGCCTTCGAAAAGATCGGGATTATTCAGCGGATTCCGTTGGAGGAGAGCGGCTGTCTCTTCGAGCTAACGGAACCCCACGATCACCACCACCATTTCGTTTGCCGGGAGTGTCACCGAACGGAACGCCTCGA
>CAYVUQ010000276.1:0-2479 GCA_964454915.1 uncultured Puniceicoccaceae bacterium | reverse complement strand
AGGTCCCAGCGGGCGGTGCCGCGGACGCCGTGGCCGGTTCGGTAGGAGGTAGAAGCGGCATCCTGCCGCTTGTCTTCGCGGACGAGAAAGCGGCTGGAAGCCGCTTCTACTTTCGAATCCGCTCCTTGCTTCGTTTCGAGGATGAAGCAGCCCTTCTTGTAGAGATCGGCAAAGACCGTCGAAGTGGACCCGTCGGGCTGGCTGCGGGTGATGGCCCGTTCGAAAACATAGCGATTTTCCGCGTTATCGGGGCTGGCGGGGTCCGGATGCTCGACCCCGAGCAGGTCGCAGAGTTCGGTCAGGAAAAGCTGGTAGTTGGATCGCTCGCTCCCACCACCGGGTCGCCATCGGTCGATGAAGGCGGTGACCTTTGTCGAGTCCGTGGGGTTGGGGGCGGTCGCATCCATCCCCTCAGGAGTATTCTTGCCGGGCAGATGGGAGCAAGACTTTCTGACGGATGTTTTACAGGAAGTTTGAAAGAGGGAAGTTTGAAGTGTGAAGTTTGAAAGGAGGGAGGGGCTCACTTGGAGTCTAAAAGGGGCATTAATTTCAAACTTCGAACTTCAAACTTCAAAACCGGCTCGCCGGTTTGCTATCCCCGCAGCCTCACTTCGGTGCCTTGACCTCCTTCCATTCGCTGGAGCGGCCCCACCAGTCGACCGTCCGGATTCGATAGGAACCGGCGCGATCCTCCGGCTGACTGATCGTGTAGCTGCCCGCGATCAATGGCGGGGCCGTGATCGATACCCAGGGGCCTTCCGCACTTCCGGCCCATTCGATTTCGTGCGTGGCGACCGCCCTCCCGGGGATCTGCCAGGTGAGCAGGATGTCGTCGTGGCCTTCGATGATTCCCTCGAAACGCTGCGCTTTCAGACGTTCGGGCGGCTTCGGTTTCGCACCCGGATCGGCGCTCAACAGGATGAGATGCACACCGGGTTCCGGCAGGGAAAGCGTGGTCTCGTAAATGTTGCCGGAGAAAGGCCGGGGTTGTTCCGCCTTCGTCAGCTCCTGTGCCGCGCGCAGCTTTTTCAACTGTTCAGCATCGGGTGAATCGGGTGCCCCGATCTCTTTCCAAAGCGCATAGATATCGCCATGGTTCGCATCGATCCGGTAAGCCGCCGCGAGCCCGTCCTCGAAGGGTAGATTCTCGATTCGCACAGTGAGATCCTCCGCCGGACGCGGGCGGCTCTCTTTGTGCCGATAGCGGCAGAGCAACAACGCCACCTGCCCGGAGCCGCGTCGGCTCGCCAGAAGATGCACGCCTCGATGGCGCGTCGCCCGGATCTGTTCGTCTCCCATCAATGCCAGGAGGGTCATCACATTGTGGGCAGGTTTCTTGATCAGAGCGAACGAGGTTTCGTCGCCGAACCAGACGAATTGCGTCCGCTGTAACCAGCCACCGAGAAAGGCGTTATCGTTCGCGATCCGGATGTCGTCGTGTCCGCCGGCGCTCAGGCGGTTTTGAAATTCGCAGACTTGCCGGGCGATATACCCGGCGTAGATCGGGCGTGCTCGATGGTCGCCTTTGTCCGTGTCACCCCAGCCGGCTTCGGTATCGGCTTCATTGTTGATGAGCGGCACGTCGGCGTAGCGTCCGGCGTTTTCCTGCAGCCAGTCATGGATTTCGCGTGCTTTTTTCACCTGCCAATTGGGGCGTGTCTTGTGATGGTAGGAGATAAAATCGAGTTTGGGTGCCGGCGCGTCGGGCCCGAGCGAACTTTCCCCCTTCAACGCATGCCGCACCAGGAGTTTTGTGAGATCGTGGAAGGCTCGCGCCGTGCCGGGACCGCCAAAACGGAGAGCGGGATCGACATCGTGCAGCCCGGCGCTGCAGGCATCGTAATAGGCGAGAAAACTCTCTTCGGTCCAGGGCAGGTCTTTTCGGTCGAAATCTTTGTCCGGTTCATTCCAGGTTTCGAAATACCATTGCCGCACTTCCTCCGCTCCATAGCGGTCGACGAGATGACGGGCCAGATCCCGCACGAAACGGCGCCAGGCTTGCACTTGATCCGGATCGGAGAAATCGGCGTTCCACCCGCCCGGATCGCCCATGATCTCAAAGAACGGGCGCTGGCCGCTTTCGAGAATCAGATCCATCACCGTATCGAACCGGCTCCAGTCGTAGTCGGGGCGATCAGTCCCGATACCCCGGCCTTCGATGTAGTTGAGCAGGGAATGCGGGCGTTGCCATTCGCAGCCATCGTAAGGAATCGCGCCCATCATGAAATAATTCGCCCGGCTGACCGGGGCGTCATCGGGGGGCATTCCTTCGGTGAAAGCGTTCAAGCCGCTGGCGTTCCAGAACATGCGTAAAGGAGCGACCGCATCGGCGGCATCGACTTCAATGTCCGCCGCATGAACGGCTGCGGGCAGGGTGAAGAGGCAAAAAGGAAGAATCCAGCGCATGAGAGAAGCTAACAAAAGAAGGAACGCGTAGCCAAAACCTTGAATCCTGCCGTGATGCCTTTACGAATACTCA
>CAYVUQ010000275.1:0-2566 GCA_964454915.1 uncultured Puniceicoccaceae bacterium | reverse complement strand
TTTTGATTCGTGGGGGTCTTCCTCCGTCTGTCATTGGCCCGCGCCGGGCGGCGCAAAATAGCGAGAAAACCGTCGGTGAGCTGAAAGTCCGGCTCCGGTAGACCGGCTTCCCGGCAGAGCCGGATCATGTCGCCGGTTCCGGTGCCATAGCGCTCAATGTAGCGGGCGAGATACAGGGCTTCAGCGAAGAGCAAATTCCGGGGGAAGGAGCGGTGCTCCTTGCGCAGGAGTTCGAGTGTCAGCGAGGGGGGGAGGTTGCCGGGGTTCCAGATCTCCAAGCGGTCGGCAAAGATGGAAACTTGCACGCTGGCATTGCTCGTGTAGTCGCGGTGGGCGACGGCGTTGACGATCGCCTCGCGAACGACTTCCTGTGGAATCTCGTACTCGACGGGCGCTTGGCTGCTTTCCTCGCGGGTGCCGACACTGGCGTTGATTTTCGAGAGGACGAAATCCACGGCTCCGTCGACGAGTTCGAAAGCGGTGCCGCGGACGTCGCGGTGGGCCGGGATCGGCTTGGCGGCCTGGGTGCCGTGAAAATGGGCGCATTTGACCAACGATGCCGGAAGGAAGCGTTGTGGCTCCCGGCCGAAAAGGAGAACGGCACCCTGAGTCGGAGCGTTGGCTTCGAGAAGGTGCAGCTTAGCGAGCACCTCGGAGGGAGAGGCGTCTTCCGGAAGCGGAAAATTGCGCCACTTGCGGGCGCTGCGGACGAAGCTGGAAATCGCTTCGGCATCGAGATCGTCAAGGTCGGCTCCTCTTGCGGGGGTCGCATCCCATGGCAAACTGCGGAGGATTCCCGTGGTCTCCAAGTGGGTGACGAGGCTCGCGTAAACGTTGGCGCGTAAGCTATCGTAGGAGTCGAAGCGGCGACGGATGACTTCATTTCCAGCGGCTCGGATCAGGTCCTGCATCTTGGGATGCTTGTTCTGGTCGTCGGCATCCTTGACGTAGATCAATCTGGGAATTCCCAGTTCCGAGGCACGGTTGAACTCCAGATGGGTGGGAGAGAGACCATCCTCGTTTTCCCAGCCATATTGGTCGCCGAAGAGGCCGAGGTAGAGGTCGCACTGCGCCAATTCCTTGAGATAGGCTCGATCAGGACGCTGGTCGCTTGCGGGGAGGTCACGCTCGAAGACAAAGGTCTCGAACTGTCTGGAGAGGAGCGGGTCGCCCTGGATGAAGTCCGCAAGCGATGTGCGTTCGGCTTCGAATTCCTTTTGAACGCTGCTGATGAAGATGCGCGAACTCATGCTGGCGCGGCGGGATCCATGATCACGAGCCAAGTGAGCAGCTCGTATTCGGTTTCCAGTTCCTTCGGCGTCTCCGCTTCGGTCGGCAGCTTGCCGTCGCGTCCCGAAAAGAGGGAGGCGGCGGCCCGTTTGGTGAAGGTGTGCGCGATGGATTCCAGACTCTTTTTGACGAGCCGGTCGTAGTGGCTCATGTCGGCTCCGCCGTTTGTTTTCTCATCGAAAAGGTCGCAGAGCTTCTGTTGGGCGTCCGGGAGCCCTGCCGCGAGGTCTCGGAATAGATTTAAGGCCTGTTTCGGTTGAGTGAAGGTGATGCGCACGGTGCCGTCGTCGAGGACATAAACGAGGTAGTAGCGACCGAGCGGGTTGATACGGCGGGCAGATTCAGACTCCTTCTCCGGTTCTTTCTGCGCGTCGCCATTTTCGCCCCGGTGGCGAAGGCAAAAAATCGTTCCGGGCTGGGAAGCTGGAATGTCCGCTTTGGGAGGAACAACTGCGTAGAGACCGGGCTTGGCGGCTTCCAATTCGTCGCGTTTGGCCTCGAGAAACTGGAGGAGGTCGATCCGAAACTCGTCGAGGGAGAAGTCTGCGAGGCTGATCGATTCTTCGAAATCCTCGAGGTCGAGGACCTCCGATTGCATGCGTTGAAGCTGTTTATTGCGGAAGAGGAGATCCCGCTTGATGAGATCGTCCACCTGCTCGTTCTCGAGAAGATTGTCCTCCTGGGTGGCGGAGAGGTCGACGAGGGCCATGCGGGCCTCGACCCGGTGTTTGACGTTGAGGTAGCGGTCGAGGTCGGCCACGGGCCAGAAGTTTACGAGTCGGACGGCTTCGTTGCGGGAGCCGATCCGGTCGATTCGGCCAAACCGTTGGATGATGCGGACGGGATTCCAGTGGATGTCGTAATTGATGAGGAGATCGCAGTCCTGAAGGTTCTGTCCCTCGGAGATGCAGTCCGTCGCGAAAAGGACATCAATCTCTTCGTCTTGCGGAAAGCGTTCCTGCGCGGCGCGGTTCTTTGAGCGGGGCGAGAAATTCGTCAGGATATCGTCGAAATCGCTGGAAGGACCGAGGGTGGACCGGTTTTGCTCGCTGCCCTGGACCAGGGCGGCGTGTTTACCGCGATCACCTATGGCCGGTGCGAGGTTGTCGTAGAGATACCGTGCGGTATCAGCAAAAGCGGTAAAGATGAGGACCTTTCGATTCGGGTGGCCGTCGAGGTTCGTCGTCGGTTCGTCCAGTTTTCCCAGAATCTCCTCGCGGAGGCGGGCGAGCTTTCCGTCGTGGGCGGGGGTGGTAGCCTTGGCGCGGTCGAGGAG
>CAYVUQ010000274.1:0-2618 GCA_964454915.1 uncultured Puniceicoccaceae bacterium | reverse complement strand
ATCTTGAGCCTCCGGTGGCCGAGGGCGGTCTGGTTGGCCGCCCACTGGCCGTTCCCGTCGGGTCCGCGCAGCCGCATCTCGGCGCACATCCGATCAAGACCGGACGCCTCCACCGCCCGGTCTCCAAATACCATTTCGCCGCAAATTCCGCACATATCGAACTTTCTGAATTCCCTGGAAAGACGGGCAGGCTACCGACCGCCTGCGGGACGTGTCAAAGAGTGTTTGGGGCCGGGCCCGCGCCCGGGTGTGATATGGGTTGGTGTCAGTAGTCGGGCGGATTCTGTCCCCGACAGGGAGAATCTCCCTGTTCGTGGAAACTCCCTCACCGTTTCTCGGCTTTGCGGCGTTCGTTTGCGTCCAGCAGGCGTTTGCGCAGGCGGAGCGCGGTGGGGGTGACTTCGACCAGCTCGTCGGGGGCGATGTATTCGAGGGCGCGTTCCAGGCTGAAGCGAACCGGGGGGGAGAGCATGATCCCCTTGCCCTCGCCGCTGCTGCGCATGTTGTCGAGCTGCTTGGCCTTGGTCGGGTTGACTGGCAGGTCGTGCTTGCGGGGATTTTCGCCGACGATCTGCCCGGCGTACACTTCCTCGCCGGGGGCGACGAACAGGCGTCCGCGTTGCTGGAGGTTGTCGAGGGCATAGGCCATGACCACGCCCTGGTCCATGGAGACGAGGGTGCCGGTGGTGCGGAGGTCGATGGGGCCGACGACCGCGCGGTATTCGAGAAACAGGTGGCTCATCACCCCGTGCCCGCTGGTCAGGTTGACGATGTCGGTCTCCAGGCCGATGATTCCCCGTGTGGGAATCTCCGCCTCCACGGTGACGCCCGAAGGGTGGTGGTCCATCGCGATCACCTGGCCGCGGCGTTTGTTGATCATCTCCAGTGCTCCCCCCAGTTCCGTCTCGGGAAGTTCGATCCAGAGCTTTTCGAAGGGTTCCATGCGGTGGCCTCCGATCTCGCGGAAGACGACGGTGGGGCGCGAGACCAGGACTTCGTATCCCTCGCGGCGCATGGTTTCCAGGAGCACCGAAATTTGCATCGCGCCCCGGGCGGTGACCAGAAACGAGCCGCCTTCGGTGCCGTCCTCGACGCGGATTGAGATGTTGGACTGGGTTTCGCGGATCAAGCGCTCGCGGATTTGTCGGGAGGTGACTTTCTTTCCAGACCGTCCGGCGAAGGGGCCGTCGTTGACCGAAAACTCCATCTGGATGGTAGGCGGGTCAATCTCCACGAAGGGCAGGGGGGCGGCCTCCGGCGAGCGGGCGATGGTGTCGCCGATTCCGATGTCTTCGAATCCCGCCAGACCCACAATGTCCCCGGCCACGCCCTCAGGGGCGTCCTCCGTGGTGATTCCGGTAAAGGTGAACAGTTTGGTGATCTTTCCGCGTCGGGGGGTGTCGCCCTTGTGCAAAGCATGGACCGTTTCCCCCTGCTTGACCGAGCCGCTGAGAATCCGTCCTACCGCGATCCGTCCCACGAAATCGTTCCAGTCGATGTTGCTGACCAACATGCGGAAGTCGCCCTGCTCGGTGACTGGCGGCGGGATGACCTCCTGGATGACGTCGAAAAGCGGTTCCATCGACTCGCGTGGGTCCCCGAGTGCGCGCACTGCCCAACCGTCGCGGGCACTCGCGTAGAGAAAAGGTGCGTTGAACTGCTCTTCCGTAGCCTCGAGTTCCAGAAAGAGTTCCAGCACTTTGTCGTGAACGTGGGCCGGGCGGCTGTTTTCGCGGTCAACCTTGTTGATGACGACCACTGGCGCGAGACCGGCAGCGAGTGCCTTGCGCAGCACGAAGCGGGTCTGGGCCTGTGGGCCGTCGAAGGCATCGACCAGAAGCAGCACTCCATCGACCATCTTCATCACCCGCTCGACCTCCGCGCCGAAGTCGGCGTGCCCGGGCGTGTCCACGATGTTGATCAGGTGGTTGCGGTGGAGAATGGCCGTATTCTTGGCCTTGATGGTGATCCCCTTTTCGCGTTCCAGGTCCATGGAGTCCATGACCCTTTCGGCGACGTTCTGGTTCTCGCGGAAGGCTCCGCCCTGGCGGAGGAGTTGATCGACCAGCGTGGTTTTGCCGTGATCGACATGGGCGATGATCGCCACATTGCGGATGTGGGAGGACTGCATGGCAGGTGTAGCGGGAGAAAAAAGCGTCGAACATCGCAGACTCGCGGGCGGTTGCAATCACCATTCGGTGAAATGTTTCACAGGCCCCGCGGCAACCCGTAGCATCCGCCGCGCAGACGGATGACCACCCGTCCCGCTGAAACCTTCGATCCTCCACCCCCATACCCTCAGAAGACAGGGCGGATTCCACGAGAGTATGCACCGCCCAAAGGCCAGCGATGCCTCCCTGTGTAGGAGGAAAGCAGGCGACCGTCCCAAACCGAAGCTCCTCACCCATTTCTCCTGCGCATCACCAGCATTTTTTTTCTAAGACAAAAATTTTCTTGTCAGAAAGTTTTTAACTGTCTTAATTTATCTTGCCCATGACGATGCTGTTTGCGGCATGCATGGTCTGGCCTGTGTGGAGCTTTCTTCGGAGTAAATCCCCGCCGCGGCGTATCACGGCTCGCGGATACGCTTCCCGTAATACTCTGCGTAGAGATTCTTC
>CAYVUQ010000273.1:0-2625 GCA_964454915.1 uncultured Puniceicoccaceae bacterium | reverse complement strand
GTAAGCGTCCTTGAAGAGCATGAAGGAAATTCTTTGGGTGTCCTGAATCCTTTCCTTTTCGGGGATCGGGGAAAGAGCGGAGCTTTTCCAGGCGCAAGAAAGTATCAGTTGCAGGCATCCGGGAATGAGCCAGTCCGAACCCACAAGATGTATCATTACCCCTTATGGCCAGGATTACCTTTAGAACCAAAACAGGGGATGTTGTGGTGGACAATGCATTGGGCAATCTGATGGAGATCGCCACCTATGAATCGGTCGAGGGCATTGACGCCGACTGCGGCGGCGTATGCTCCTGTGCGACCTGCATGGTGCGGGTCCCTCCGGAATGGCGGGACAAGCTGAACCCTCCGGAAGATTCGGAGGCCGACCTGCTCGACATTGAGGAGGCCGGTGAAGGAGTGCGCCTGAGTTGCCAAATCGAAGTCACCGATGCGATGGACGGCATGGTCGTCGAAATTCCGCAAAGCGGGGAGGACTGAACATGGCCGGGAAATGCCCCTTCGACGGTTTCGGCGAAGCCCGTGCCAAAGGCCCCATTCTCCCTGCACGGCTTGATGGTGACACCATCCCGATGATTCTCCGCAACAAGGATGTGCGGAGGGCGGCCCGCGACTGGAAGACCTACAGCTCCGACGCCCCCTTCCGCGTGCCCATCCCCTCGGAGGAACACCTGCGGTCCATTCGCCAGTTACCCATTGAGACCGATCCACCCGAGCACGGCGAATGGCGCGCCCTGGTCGAACCCTTTTTCAACCAGCCCAAGGATCCGGCCTACGCGGCACGGATCGAGGCACTGATCGATAGATCCCTCGATGAGGCCCTGGCGGCCGACTCACTGGAGGCTGTATGGGAATTTGCCCTGCCCCTGCAGTCCCGTGCTCTGACCTACCTGCTGAAAATGCCCGAGAGCGAGGCCGACCTCTGGATATCATGGGGCACGCACGTCTTCGACAAGGACAACGAGAACCAGCGTGGCTCCGTGCTCGACGTTTACCTGGAAGATGCGGTCGAAAAGGCGACCCGCGAACCCGGTGAAGACATTTTCAGTGTTCTGCTGCGATCAAAGTTTCAAGGTCGCCCGTTGACCAAAGAAGAGGTCATCGGCTTCGGCAACCTTGCCTTTGCCGGCGGCCGCGACACCGTGATCTCCAGCATTTCGGCACTCCTCGGCTACCTCGCCCGCCATCCCGATGCCCTGGAGTGGCTCCGGGAAGACGAAAAAAGAATCGTGCCCGCCGTTGAAGAAATCTTCCGCACGACCAGCCCGATCACCCACATCGGGCGCGTTTGCCCGGTCGATACCGATGTGCACGGCTTCGAAGTTCCGGCAGACGGTCGCGTCTCCCTCTGCTGGGCCTCGGCCAATCACGACGAGGCCGTATTCGAACATCCGGAGGAGGTGCGTCTCGACCGCAAACCGAATCCCCACGTGGCCTTTGGCAGCGGCCATCACTCCTGCATCGGCGCACCGCACGCCCGTCTTGTTTTGCGCACTCTGGCCCATCGCCTCTGCGCCAAGGTCTCGCGCATGGAGATTCTCGATGAATCGCCACTGACTGAGGAGCGGCCCGACTACGAGCGGCACATCAGCTACAGCCGCCTCAACTTGCGCTTCACGCCCCGGACTTGACCCCCAGCCAGGGCCGGTGCGAGAGTCTGGCTGGATGAAAGCCAGGCGGGAACATGTTCATAGACGTATCAGCCAGTCCCTGGCGTGCTTCGCCCTGGACGGCGATTACTTTGACGCACCCTACCATTTCCATCCGGAGATCGAGATCGCTCTGATTCACGAAGGCTCAGGCACCCGAATCATTGGCGATGCGATGGCCAACTTCAAAGACCGGGATCTGTGTCTGATCGGCGGGAACCTTCCGCACCTCTATTGTGGCCAGCAGCCGGCGGGTATGCGCGCCCGTGCCGAGGTCATCCAGTTTTCCCGCGACGAATGGGATGGACTGTTCGATACTCTTCCGGAAATGCGGCGCATTGGCGAATTACTCGACCGCTCCGCGCGTGCCTTGCGTTTTCCGGATGCCCTGATCCCGGAAGTGACCGAATTGATGCAACGCACCCGTGAAGCAGCCGATGCCTCCCGCATCGTGATATTTCTGGAGTTACTCGACCTCCTCTCCCGGAAAATGGAAGACGCCCTCCCTCTCATCAGTCCTGGCTACCACGCGGAGATCGATCACTCCCAGTCCGAGCGGATCGATCTGGCCTGCCAGTTTATCATCGAGCACGCATCAGAAGATCTGTCTCATGCAGAGGTCGCCGCTCGAACCGGACTCTCACCTTCCGCCTTCAGCCGCCTCTTTCACAAAGCCACCGGGATGACCTACACGCGCTTTCTCAATGAAGTCCGCCTCGGACATGCGGCTCGCCTCCTTATGGAAACGGAACTGCCTATCGCTCAAATCGCTTTTGAGACCGGCTTTAACAACCTTTCAAATTTCAACCGCCGCTTCCGCGACCATTATGGTCGTGCTCCTTCGCAGTACCGCAAAAACCTGCTCTCCCAGGATTAGGAAGTCAGGAAATTCTCCCCGCTGCCCGCAATAGAGCCTCGAAATTTTCATAGGGAACGTAGGGCGGAATCGAGTTGCCGCTGCCGAGGGCGTATCCCCC
>CAYVUQ010000272.1:0-2628 GCA_964454915.1 uncultured Puniceicoccaceae bacterium | reverse complement strand
CATCGAATACACCCTTCCCGGTCTCTGCCAGGTGCAGATGAACCGGAAAATCGGGCTGACGTTTGCTGCGGCCCTGCGGGCCTTTCTCCGGCAAGACCCCGACATCATTCTCGTCGGGGAAATCCGCGATACCGAAACCGCCAACATCGCGGTCGAGGCTGCGTTGACCGGGCACATGCTTTTCAGCACGCTCCACACCAACGACGCCCCCAGCACCGTCGCACGGTTGACCGAGATGAATATCGAGCCCTTCATGATTTCGGCGTCTCTTGTCTGCGTCTGCGCCCAACGGCTCATGCGCCGGGTCTGCAAAAGCTGTCGCCAGCCCTACGAACCCGAGGGCAATGAGCGCACGATCATTGAGGAAGCCATCGACTGGACAGGCCAGATTTACCGGGCCAGTCCTAACGGATGCCCTGCCTGTGGCGGTTCCGGGTACAAGGGGCGGATCGGTATCCACGAAATGATGTCGATTAGCGACGAACTGGTCAAAGGGATCAACGATGGTCTGGAAACGGCCCGGCTGAAGGATATCGCGGTCCGCAACGGTATGAGAACCCTGCACCAGGACAGTATGCTGAAGGTCCGCGAAGGAATCACCTCGATGGAGGAGGCGATAGGGACCGTCCCGCCGGATCTGAAGGCACTGGCCGCTGCGGAATCCCAGAGGTTGGCCTCGGTGTAAGCCACGTAGATGCCAGGTTTTTGGCGTGGATGAACCCCGCTGGGCCCGGTGGTTTCTGACCTCCGTCGGGAAAGGTGCGAAATTCCGCACATCTGAATTGGCTCTCGAAAAGAGTCGCCGTACGGGCCAGGTTGATGGTTTGGCAATTGTGGTATGAAGCGGCAGGAAGGACAGATCGAATCATGCGGACACGGCTCCCGCACAGGCGGTGGGTTTCCCATCCGGGGACGGCGGTTCTTTCTGCTGGGGGTGGGCGGCATGGGGATGTTGCCGCTGGCCATTTTCCTGCGCCAGGGCGGTGCCCGGGTCGAGGGTTGGGACGACAATCCCACGCCGCGGGCCGAGCGGCTGTTGCGTGAGGCGGGCATCGTGCTGCGCGATCCTTCCCTCGAACCGCCCGAGTGCGATCTCCTGGTGGTTTCGAGTGCAGTCCGTCCGGAGCATCCGGCCCTGGTGGGGCGTGCGCCGGGGGCGGGGGTTGTGCGTCGGGGCGATCTTCTGGCCCGGTTGGCCGCAGGGCGGCGATTGCTGGCGGTGGCGGGCAGTCATGGAAAAACCACGACAACCGCTATGATTGCCTGGATGGCGAAGAAGGCGGGTCTGCCGATGGACCACATCATCGGTGGTTTGCCCGGGGACGGGCTGGATGCAGCCTCCAACACTGGTGCCGAGTGGCTGGTGGCGGAGATCGACGAGAGCGACGGCACGATCGAGGGCTTCCGGCCCGAAGTCACCGTGTTTTTGAATTTCGACTGGGACCATGCCGACCGGTATCCCGACCGCACCGCCATCCGCGGTGCCTGGGAGCGACTTGCCGGGCGCACTACCGGGATGGTCTGTCATCCCGGCGGAACGGGGGAGGAGCCCCACTGGCCGGAGGGACTGGAAACGGTTTCCTATCATGCCCCCGAAGACGACTTTCTCGCGGCGAATGCCCGCGCTGCCTCTGCCGGGCTCAGGGCCTGCGCCCTTTCGGCGCGGCGGGGGGCGACGTGGGGAGACTGGAGCCCTGATCTGGAGGGGTTCCCCGGCGTTTGGCGCAGGCAGACGGTTCTGGCACGCGAGCCCGGTTTTGCTGTCGTGGAGGACTACGCCCATCATCCCCGCGAAGTGCGCGGATTCCTCCGGTGGGTCGAGCGGGAGAACCTTCCCCGGCCCTTGCGCTTGTATTTTCAGCCCCACCGTTTCACGCGGACGACCCGTTTCGCGGAGGATTTCGTGCGCGAGATGGGTGGTCTTGAGTCCGTCGGTCTGCACGCAGTGTACGGAGCGGGCGAAATCGAGGAGGGCGATTCCCTGGGGCAGATTCGTGTCGGCCTGGAGCGAGAGGGGGTGAGCGTGACCACGGTGGGCGTCCTGGAGGATTTTCCCGGTTTCGGGGAGGGGGAGCGTCCGGCTGGCACCTATGCCTTTGTCGGAGCGGGGGATGCCCGGGAGTGGGCGGAGGTCCTGGCCGCCCGGAGCCGGGCTGACTCCGCTCCAGAAGCACTCGCCGTGATGGCCGATGGAGTGCTGGCACCCGGAGCGGTCCGCTGCCGGGTTCCTCTCGGTCCGCTGACCACCTTGCGCATGGGAGGGGATGCGGCGGTTCTGGCGCGGCCCGACGGGGAGGCTGCACTGCGCTGGTTACTGCGAACGGCACTGCTGCTCGGTTTGCCGGTTGCATTCCTGGGGAGCGGCTCCAACACCCTGGTGGCGGACGACGGTTTCGAAGGCCTGGTGGTTCGGCTGGTTGGTCCTGCATGGGAGGAGAAGCGGTTCCTTGCGGGCGGGGAGCGTCTGGTTGTCGGATCGGGTCTGTCACTTCCGGTCTTCGCGCGGTGGGCGGCCGGCGAGGGGCTGCGCGGGTTCGAATTCTTCGAAGGCATTCCCGGTTCGGTGGGCGGAGCGTTGCGCATGAATGCCGGGGCGATGGGCGGATGGACGGGGGATCTGGTCGAGCG
>CAYVUQ010000271.1:0-2646 GCA_964454915.1 uncultured Puniceicoccaceae bacterium | reverse complement strand
GGTCAGGACCCCTCGACCGGTTTGGGCGCATTCTGGTCGAGGTCTTCGAGTTGGAGGGATTCCGTGGAGCCGGAAGCAGCCGCCCCGTCGTCCGCCGGTGCCGGCTGTTCCGATGTGGAGTCCTCTTCGACGGCACCGGACGCTTCGGCATCGTCGGAGGCGGGGGGGACACTCTCCCCGGCGGGCAAAGGCGCACTTTCGGCAGGTGGTGCGGCTTCCATCGGGGTTTCTCCTTCCAGCTTGGTAATCGAAGCACCCCCTGCGTCCGCGTCGGGTTGTTCCACCGTGGCGATGGTCCCCAGGTAGAGGCCGAAGGAAAGGACAAAAAAGGCGATGATCGCGTAGATGGTTCCGCGGGTGAGCACATTACCGGCCTCACCCCCGAACGCCTGTTCGGCGGCTCCACCACCCAGGGCGGCACCCATCCCGGAATTGGCACTCGGTTTCTGCATGAGCACCATGAGCGTCACGAAACAGCACACCAGTACGAGAATCACGGAAAAGAGGGCGATGAGAAATGTAGCCATAAGTCGGAAAAAACAGCGGATAATGAAGAACCCGGTTGAAGTCTTCAAGTATTGATTTCAAATCGCGATTCCAAATCGCGAGGCGGAGACGGAGAAACCGAGAGGGTGTGAAAGCAGGTTCTTGACTCGCACGGCACAAACGGCCAACTTCTCCGCTTCACTTTACACCCAAACAACGAAAAGTGGGTCCCGGCCCGCTTTTTTTATTCTCCAGAAATGAGCAGCGAACTTCTCTCCATCCTAGAATACATGGAAAAAGAAAAGGGAATCAGTCGAGAAGACATGATTTCCGCGATTTCCAATTCCATTCGCAATGCCGCGCAGAAAGGGCTGCACGCGGGGCAGGATTTGCGCGTGGAGATCGACCCGCGCACAGGGAGCATGAAGGCATGGTCACTCCTGACCGTGACGGACTCGGTGGGTGACGTCGAGAAAGAGATTCATCTGGAAAATGCCCGAAAGATCAAGCCGGACGCAACCGTCGGCGAAATCGTCGAAAAAACCATCAACCCCTCCTACCTCGGTCGAATCGCCGCCCAGACGGCGAAACAGGCGATCCTTCAGAAAATCAGGGAGTTCGAGCGCGAGCGGGTGTTCGACGATTACAAGGACCAGGTCGGCGACATCATCAGCGGAGTCGTACACCGCCGCGACCGCAGCGACCTGATCGTCGATCTCGGCAAGGCGGAAGCTCTCCTCCCCCGCCGCGAACGCATTCCCCGCGAGAATTTCAACCCCGGCGACCGTATCCGCGCCCTTCTCGCCAAGATCGAGACCGGCAACCGCGGTCCGAGCATCATTCTGAGCCGGTCCAGCCTCCGCTTCGTGCGGCGGCTGCTTGACCTCGAAGTCACCGAGATCGCCGACGGCACCGTGGTCATCGAGCGTATGTCGCGCGAGCCCGGCTACCGGACGAAAATCTGCGTCAACACCACCGATCCCAAGGTGGACCCGGTCGGTGCGTGCGTGGGTGCCCGCGGCTCGCGCGTCAAGAGCATCGTCCGCGAGCTGGGTGGCGAGAAGATCGACATCATCCGCTACTATCCGGACATCACCGAGCAGCTGGTCGAGGCACTCAGCCCGGCGGTGCCGAGGAACATCCAGATTGACGAGAAGAACCACAGGATCAGCTTCGAGATCGCCGAAGACGATCTCTCCGTGACGATCGGCAAGGGCGGGATGAACGCCAAGCTGACCTCACAACTTCTGGGATGGAAGCTCGACATCCGCCGACAGGAAACGAGGGAGGTCACCCTCGGCGAGCAGATGGAGATCGCCGCCCGGAGCCTGGTTGAGGCCTTCGGATTCGATCCGCCCCTGGCCATGCGATTTGTGCAGGCCGGTATCAATTCCCCAGCCGCCTTTGAAGGGGTAGAAGCCGACGATCTCGCCGACATGGGCTTCTCCGAGGACGAAACAGCCGATATCCTGGCGCGGATCAAGACCGCCTGACAGAGCCCACGCCCCAGCACAACCTAATCCAAACAGAAAGCATCCCGAAACAGCATGAGTGTCCGTATCCACCAGATCGCCAAAGAGATCGGAATGGAAAATAAAGAGTTGCTGGCGCTGCTTCAGGAACGTGGTTTCGCCGTCAAGAGCGTCTCCAGCACCATTGATAACATCAGTGCCGACTCTTTGGTCGAGGAATTCGGGAAACCGGAAGCCGAAACCGAATCCGCCGCCGGAGAATCTGCCGCAGCCGCGCCCGAGCCCGCCCCCGAGTCCGCAGCGGCCAAGACCGAACTGAAGCGGCCCAAGGGTCCCATCGTCCGCTCCGCCGCCGAGGTGGAAGCCGAGAAAGAAGCCGCCAAAGCGGAGAAGGCCCCGTCCGTGCCGAAGCCACCGGCGCGGCCCGTTGCGCCACCGCCTCGGGCGCATCCGGGTGCTCCCCCTCCCCCGGCCGCATCGTCCGCCAGAATTCCCCCCGCCCCCCCGAAGACTGCTCCCCGGCCCCCCGGCCCACCCAGACCACCCCAGGGTGCCACCCCGGCGGAAAGACCGGTTCTGCGCCCGGCACCCGAGACTCCTTCCGCTCCAAAAGCTCCGGAAGCACCGACAAAGGCAGAATCTCCCAAGCCGCCCGAGGCCCCCAGGCCTCAGGGCGCACCCAGGCCTC
>CAYVUQ010000270.1:0-2648 GCA_964454915.1 uncultured Puniceicoccaceae bacterium | reverse complement strand
GGCGATGTCGGCTTCGGCCTGTTTGTCGTATCCGCGGATGATGGCGTCATCGGGTCGTTGGAAGAAGCGGTACTCGCAGTTGGTGGTGAACTTGACTGAATCGCGTGGAGTGTTGGCCGGGAGACCCTCCAGGGCCGACACCGGGGCGAGAGTGCTGGCACTGATGTCGTCCTCGCGCGAGATTTTGAAGGCGGGAAGGAAATCCTTGCGCAGGCCGAAGGTGCGCCAGGACCCGTCCTCGGCGTAGCCGACCCGCAGGAACTGGGTGACCAGTTTCTTGTTGCGGTAGCGCAGCTCGTAGCCGGGTTGTCCGTTGACGATATCGACCGTGAAACGCTCCATCCAGTTCTCTCCCCAATCGTTTTTGTGGAAGCGCTTGATGATGAAAACGAGGTCTTTGACATGTTGGGGGATGGCCCGAAGCCATTCGTTGTAGGCGTCGGTGTAATCGATAGAGGACGGAGTGAGAAGTTTGATGACCGATCCGAGCGAGCGGCGGGGGCTGAGGACGGTGCGGCTGTTTTCGGCGTTCCGCGAGGAATCGCGGAAGCGGTCGCCGTAGTCGCGGTCGAGAATCTCGCGGACCTTTTGAAAATCCTTGCGGAAGTCCGAAACGTACACGGGGCCCGTGATGATGGCGTCGTTAAGGGATTTGGATATCTCCGATTTCCCGCCCCCGGAGACGGTGCAGGGCTTGTGGCAGAAGGTGGCCTCGGGACTGGTGCCCCGCAGGCGCCAGCGCCGACCCTCGGACGGCTTGACCATGCGGACCTGGTAGCCCGAGGGGTACATGTAGATGCAGGCGGGGTCGAGTCGGAGGTATTGTTCGTCTCCCTCGTGGGTCCAGGTGACCGATTGTTCCTCCAGGCTGATACGGGTGTGTTCGGGGACGTACACGACACCCGGGAAGTTCTTGTCGATGGCGTGTCCCTCCGGCTGGAGATCGGCGGTTTCTGCGAGGAGACTGCGGGCCTGTTCGAAGGTGTGGCTGTCGGCGGGATCGCCGGGTTGTGGAACGAACTCCTCGCCCAGGTCGTAGCTGGGGAAGACCAGGGCACCGCCCGCATGCTCTTCTTCGGCCTGGCCCGAGAGATTCGCGGCAAAGCTGATCTGGGTCTTTACTTCCTTCTTCGAGTAGCCGAAATAGCTGTCGGAAATGGCGGTAACGATCAACCCTTCCGACGAACGGAGGGTGATTTTGAAGGCGGAGCCGTCGTTGTAGAGTTCGTCTTCGGATTCCCAGCACATCCCGTCGCGCTTCTGGCGTTCGGTTGCGTCGGAGAGGCGGGGCAGGCCCAGCTCCTTTTTGGTGAGTCGGCCGAGGTGCGGGGCGAGGATCACGCAGCCGGTCTGGCCCGACCAGCCATCGACATCGAGTCCCGCGTCGTTCTCGGGGAGCAACGGGTCTCCGGCGTTCCCGAAGATGGATTCGACGAAGTCGAGGTTGCTGGACAGGGTGCCGGGGGCGAAAAAACGCACCTCCATGGACTTGCGGTGGGAATACCCTGGAACTTCCGGGCGCACGGTGGGCCGGAGGAGGAGGGAGGCCCAGCAATAGGCTTTGTCTTCCTGGGCCGCGGTAAGGGGGAGCAGGAGAAACTCTTCGGGTGGTCGCAATGCGGCGTAAAACAGGCGTAGTGCGGCGACTGGCGGAACGGCTTTCTTGTCGGCGGGGACAGGCAGGCCCCAGTCGGTCACATGGAAGACTCCGGCGGTGGTGCGGCGGTCGCTTTTCGGATTGTGGAGCACGCCCTGGGCGACGCGGTAGCTGTCGTTGATCGAACTGCGGAAGTGGTCGGCGTTGCCGGGCAGGGAAATGGTGCGTGCCAATCCGTGGCGGTCGAGGGAGAAAGTGTCGCGGGGAATCCCGGGTGCGTCTTCGCCGACATCGGCGGCGAAGGCGTTCAGAAAGTCCTGGATGCGGCGGTCGGCCGGAGGGTAGGGCGAGTCGCCGAGCCGGTTGCGCGCCTTGACGCTCCGGAGGAAGGGCCGCGCCAGCGACATTACGGCCGAGCCGCCGCTCTTGTGCAGCCCCTTCCAGCCGAGTGCCTCCAGCTTCAGATTGGCGTAGTCTGTCAAGTCACCGGTGGAGTAGGGGGAGTGGCCGATCCCCAGACGCCGGTCGAGTTCATCCTGCGGCATTTCCTCAAACATGGGCCTCATGATGGGACAGACCCGGGCGGGAAACGCAAACAGGAAAGGGGATTGTGCCGAAAACGTCCCCGGTTCCATTTTCGCGACCCGTCCTTGACTGCCGCACGGAAAACCCCAAACTTCCGCGCCTTTCGCCTCTGAGGCCGCCTGTTGTGGAATCCCTGAAAGACACTCTGAACCTTCCGAAGACCGACTTCCCCATGCGGGCCGGTCTCGTCAAACGCGAACCCGCGCGGATTACCCGCTGGCGTGAGATGGACCTGTACCGTCGCATGCGGGAAGCAGCCGATGGGGCGGGGGAGACTTTTCTCCTGCACGACGGCCCCCCTTTCACGAACGGGGACGTCCACATCGGCACCGCTCTGAACAAGGTTCTCAAAGACACCATTGTCCGGTTCCAGTCCATGGAGGGCCGTGACGTTCCCTACATCCCCGGATGGGATTGCCACGGTCTGCCGATCGAGCACAAGGTGGCCCGGCAGATGAAGGACGAG
>CAYVUQ010000269.1:0-2663 GCA_964454915.1 uncultured Puniceicoccaceae bacterium | reverse complement strand
GAGGGACTTCAAGGCCATGATGTCATAGCGGCAGAGCATGTTCTGATAACGAAGCAGATCGGAAAGATTGGTGGCGAGTGCCTCCCTGACCGCAGTGTCTTTCACCCTGGCAATCCACCGGCAACTCAGTTCCAGACCAAGAAGTTGCCTCGGATTAAACAACTCCCGATAGAGATGATAACCCCATCGATGAAGGCGTTCCGTCTCGTCTCCCTTGGGAATGGCATCGTCCGGGGCGAGCTGCCAGGTTTCGGTCTTTGCACGCTGTTCAATGTTCGAAAACTTAGCCAGGTCTTCCGCGTCGGGGGCCTTGAAGAGTCGTCCTTTGCGTTGCCCTTTCGGTAGAGCTTCCGGCAAATGGTATTCCATCGCAAAGAGCCGATGTCCGAGATTTTTCCCGCTGAGTCACGACCTTCTTCTTCACTCTGGGCTTATAAGGTTTGTGGGGAGCGGATTTCTTTTTCGACCGCTTGAACCCAACCAAACGCTGAAGGTCCGCCCGCAGCCCCGGTGGCCCGGGCTGGTTTCAAACAGCTCCGTGATCGGCTTGACGCGGGCTCACTCCCCCGCGATGCTTTCCAGTCAGCGGCGGGCCCTTAGCTCAGCGGTTAGAGCAGGGGACTCATAATCCCTTGGTCGTCGGTTCGAATCCGACAGGGCCCACCATATTTTTCCCATGGACAAGGGCGGGCGATGCCCACAGCATTTGTGTCCTCATGAAAAAAACCCTGATCGCACTCATGTCCGTTCTTCCCGCCGTGGGCGTTTTCGCCCAGAATGCGGGAGGAAGTCGCGCCTTCGAACTCTCCCTCTGGTCGCCGGTCCAACTCGGCTCGCCCACGGATAGTGTCGAGGGCATTCGCATCAATGTCTTCTACGCCAAAAACGCCGATCTGGTCGGCCTGGACTGGGGTATCCTCGGTCTCGGCTACAACACCGGAAGCGTCAAGGGCGTTCAATGGAACTTCATCGGCAGTGTCGTCAATGGCGATATGATCGGTTGGCAAACCGGTCTCTACACCCACACCAAGGGTGAGTTCCAGGGATTGAAGGGGGGCTTCATCAACCTGCAAGG
Source organism: uncultured Puniceicoccaceae bacterium (assembly GCA_964454915.1). GTDB lineage: Bacteria > Verrucomicrobiota > Verrucomicrobiia > Opitutales > Puniceicoccaceae > Puniceicoccus. Next base: position 1,588 of record CAYVUQ010000269.1, on the reverse strand, counting down.
CGGAGACTTCTACGGCTGGCAGGCGGGTCTGATCACCCTCGCCGACTCGAAGGTGGTCGGTCTGCAAACCGGCCTCTTCAACAAGGCCGGGGACATGGAAGGCCTCCAATTGGGCCTGATCAACTACACCGAAAAACTGTACGGCGTGCAGATCGGTCTGGCGAACATCAACGTGGAAGCGGACCCGCTCTACTTCTTCCCGTTCGTCAACGCTTCCTTCTGATACGACTTGAAAAGTCTTCTTGTGAAAACGCCGTCCGGTCTCCGGGCGGCGTTTTTTGTTTGCGACCGAGCCCCCCGCGGTGCGGTCAAGGTCAATCCCCTACTCCACGGGCCTGTTCGAGCATCTGCTTCGAGAGGCGGTCAATCCCGCGTGCCACAATCTGACTGGCAGGGAATCTTTCACGTGCGGCCGCGAACTTGGTGAGAGCGGCGGCGAAGTTGCCCTCGGCCTCCAACCGTTCGGCGTCTTCCACGTCGGCGACAAACGGAGCGATCTTCGGAACGACTTTCGAAAGAGCACGGTGATAACGGCGGTCGTCGTCGGCGATTTCCTCTACCTCCTTCAGAATCTCCCATGCTGAGTAGTTCTCACCCCGGGACACCCGCTCCTCTGCCGAGCGCACCGCAAAATCAATCGTCTGGACGGCCTCCAGTGCCTCGCGCAGCTGTGCCGCGCGGGCCTCGTCGCCGCTCAAAGCGGCTACGTAGTCCTGACGCCTTTGGAAAATGCGGCGGAAATCGCCGGCGGCAAAATCGATGTCGAAGTCCCGCACCAGGTCGGCACCCGTCACCGAATCGCTCAGAAAAGTTTCGATTTCGGGATTGAGGGGCCAAATCACAAAGGCCTCGTCCAACAGGTCCTGGGCCTCGTCGAGATTCCCACGGATCATCGCTCCGCGCGCTCCGAGAAGCTTCATCCGGCTCGCCTGTTGGGCAACGCGGATCGAGGAAACCGCCTCGCGGTCGGGAAAATCGTCGGCCAGCGCGTCGATGTCCTCGATCAAATCCAACAGTGCCGCATAGTCTTTCAGCTCGGCCAGCCGCCGGGCCTCGTCCAGATCGAAATACAAATCCCGCAGCACCCGTTTCCGCTCTTCGGGAAACAGAATCACGTCGAGGGTGTATTCCCCCAGAAAGAAGGTCTCCTGCAGGCGTTCCAGAGCCGAGATCAACTGGCCCTGTTCGTAGGCGTTCTCGACGGATTTCATACCCGTCCGCACATCATCGAGTGCCTGGAGAGCGATAAATTCCAGGCTGTCGACGGTGGGGATCAGTTCCAGCTCCGGAAGGTAGGATACCAGCTGCTCCCCGCCGACCTGCAAATCCTGCGCACTGCTTTTGAACAGTGCCCGGTAGAAAGAACAGAGGATCAGGGCATGCTGAAAACGTCGCTGGGCAATGAACGATACGATCTGGCTCTGCATTTTCAGACGCGCCTTGAGACCGATTTCCTCCATCTGCAATCCCTGGGCGGCCAGGAGGGCCTCCTGTTCGGTCAGTCGCCGCATCGCCTGCGCCAGCGGAGTGAACCCGGTGCCGTCGATGCTCGGGGCCGTGATCCCCTCCTCCTGGAGTTCACCCAGAT
>CAYVUQ010000268.1:0-2665 GCA_964454915.1 uncultured Puniceicoccaceae bacterium | reverse complement strand
GCGTGCCGGTATGGTTCCCGGTTGCGTGCCGGTATGGTTCCCGGTTGCGTGCCGGGAAGAGAATGCCACGAACACGAGCCGGGTGTCACCACAAAAGGCGGCTGCCTTGATTCGGACATCAAACTTACATGTTTTGACTGACGATCGTCAGTCAAAACATGTAAGTTTGATGAAGGGAGCATCTCGTCGGTGGGACTTCCTGGCAGTGGTGGCTGGTCGAATTGACCGTGAAGCCGGGCTTTCCTCGGAGGGTGTTGCAGGGTTGCCTTCGGGTACTTCAGACGCGGTAGAATTTACTCTGCTTCGGACGGGGCTGGAGACTCGCTTTACGCTGCGGGGGTGTTGTCGAATTTTTGCCGAACGGCTTCGGCGAAACGGGGGCCTATGCCGGGGACGGCGGCTAGTTCGCCGACGGTGGCGGACCGGACGGCCTGGATGGAGCCGAAGTGGTCGAGGAGGAGTTTGCGGCGTTTCGGGCCGAGGCCGGGGACATCGTCAAGGACGGATTCCCTGATGCGGCGCGAGCGAAGGTCGGCGTTGTAGGAGTTGGCGTAGCGGTGGGCTTCGTCGCGGACGCGCTGCAGCAGGCGCAGGGCCGGATCGTGGTGGGGCAGGCGCAGCGGTTTCCGCTCGGAGGGGAAGATGATGGTCTCCTCCTTTTTGGCCAGGCCGATAAGGGGTGGGGGGTCGAGGTCCAGGATCAGGAAAGCGCGCAACGCGGCTGTGACCTGGCCTTTTCCGCCGTCGATGACGATCAGATCGGGGAAAGGGGACTGCTGCTCGGCCATCCGCCGGTAGCGGCGGCCGACGACTTCTTCCATGGCGCGGAAGTCGTCGTTGCCCTCGAAGGAACGAATCTTGTAGCGGCGGTGGTTGCGGCGGTCGGGGCGGCCGTCGCTGAAGCGGACCATCGATGCCACGGTGAAGCTGCCGGAGATGTGGGAGATGTCGAAGCACTCGACGGTGGTCAGGGTCGTTTCGAGGTTGAGGAGCTCGGTGAGGCGTGTGGAACCTTCCTCCAGAATGTTGTGCGAGGGGAGTCCGCGGGTAAACTTGCGGGTTTGGGAAATGGTCTGCCGGAGCGACTGGAGGGTGTCGCGCAAAGCGGCGGCTTCTTCGAAGCGTTGTTCGTCCGCATGCCGTCGCATTTCCTTTTCCAATTCGAGGAGCCATTCGCGGCTCCTGCCCTCCAGGAAGAGACAGGCCTTGCGGACCCGTTCGCGGTAGTCCTCGATGGCGAGCTCGTTCGGGTGGCCGTAGATTTCGGCCCGGGCGTCGTCGTAGAGGCGGACCCGACCATCGCCGATTTCGCGGGGCGACGCATCGGCCAGCACCACGCCGAATTTTCTACGGATCTCGCCGAGCGTGCGCCGCAGCGGACCCGCATGGGCGAAGGGGCCGAAGTAAACGGCACCGTCCCGCGCGCGGTTGCGGGCCAGTTTGAAGCGGGGGAGGGTGCTGGTCACGTCCACCCGGATCAGCAGGAACCGTTTGTCGTCGGTAAAGTCCGTGTTGTAGCGGGGGCGGTATTCCTTGATCAAGCGGCCTTCCAGGAGGATGGCCTCGGCCTCGGACCGGACCTCGATGATCTCGATATCACGGACCAGTCCGACCATGGCACGGATTTTGGGCTGCTCGATTTGCCGTGCCCTTCCGGGTTGGAAATACGAGGAGACCCGCTTCTTCAACTCTTTGGCCTTTCCGACGTAGATGACCTCGCCGAGACGGTCCTTCATCAGGTAAACGCCGGGGCGGGAGGGGAGGCTCCGCAGAATTTCCTTGAGTTTAGTTGTTTCTGAAGTTCGCAATTTCGGGTCTTTCAGGATAGGGTCGTGAAATTCGAGTGGACCAGCAATTTTTAAGGATATGAGCCAACAGATTTCGGTAGCAGTCGTCAACGTGGGTGATGAGCTTTTGCTCGGCATCCGCGGGAACGCTCATCTCGCCTACATCGGGCAACAGATTTCCCGCCGTGGCGGGGAATTGGTGGATTGCCGCGTGGTGCGCGACGAAGTGGGGGAGATCGCGGCCGCCCTGGCCGACGCGATGGAGCGGGCGGAGCTGGTTTTCGTGACGGGCGGTCTCGGGCCGACGGGTGATGATCTCACCCGCGAAGCCATGGCGAGGGTTCTCGATTGCAAACTTGTCCACGATCCTTCGGTGGAGAAGGCGATTCGTGCGAAGTTTCAGTCGCTCGGGCGTTCGATGTCCGACAGCAACCTGCGGCAGTGCCTGCGTCCGCCCGAGGCCGAAGTCATCCACAACCGCTGGGGGACGGCACCGGGGCTCGTGATCCGTTCCGGGGATTCGACGGTCTTTCTCCTGCCCGGTCCGCGTTCCGAGCTGCGACCGATGTTCGAGGAGGAGGTGCTCCCGGTGCTGGAACGGTCGGGACAGCTCTCGGAATCTTCCACCTGGTTGCAATTGCGGACCGCCGGGTTGGGTGAGTCTTCGGTGGAATCGCGTCTTGCGCCGATCATGGAGAGCCGTCCCGGCGTGCAGATCGCCTTCTGCGCCCACGCCGGGATTGTCGATGTGCGCCTTTCGCCCGCGAATCCCGAGACCGGTCTCGCGACCGTCAACCAGGTCGGGGAGGAGTGCCGATTGATGCTCGGAGAGAACTTCTTCGGTTTCGGAGACGATTGCCTGGCCAAGATACTGGTCC